>SXHE01000663.1 GCA_005773755.1 Planctomycetia bacterium | reverse complement strand
GGCGGCGACCGGCCGCGCCACAGCGACAAGCCGATGAACCCCGGCGGCCCGCCCCCGCAGCTCAACTTCGGCGGGATGAAGCCCAACAACCGCGAACTCGACAAGCAGATCGAGGCCGAACTCGCGGCGGCGATGGGCGACTTCGACGTGACCAAGACCGTCGCGCAGGCCGGAACCGTGACCAAGCCCGGCGCGCCGGGCAAGGCCGGCGGGAAGAAGACCGGCGTTGTCGTCGGCATTCACGGCAACGACGTGTTCGTCGAGGTGCCCGGCGGCCGCAGCCAGGGCGTGCTGCCGCTACAGCAGTTCGAGGGCCGCAAGCCGGTGCGCGGCGAAACGGTCGAGTTCGACATCGACCACTACGACGCCGCCAACGGCCTTCTCGTGCTGACGCGCGAAGGTTCGACGCAGGTGGTTCACGACTGGTCGCAGGTCACCTACGGCATGGTCGTCGAGGCCCGCGTCACCGGCACGAACAAGAACAAGACCGGCCTGACGGTCGAGGTCGCCGGCATCAAGGGGTTCCTCCCCGCCAGCCAGCTCGACATGTACCGCGTCGAGAACATCGAGCAGTTCCTGAACCAGCGCCTCAAGGTGATGGTCGCGGAGGTGAACCCGGAGGAGCGGAACCTGATCGTGAGCCGCCGCGCGGTTCAGGAGAAGGAGAAGCAGGCGAAGGCCGAGGAGTTCTGGAAGACCGTGCAGGAGGGGCAGGTCCGCAAGGGCATCGTGCGGAGCATCAAACCGTTTGGGGCGTTCGTCGATCTGGGCGGCGCGGACGGGCTGATCCCGGCGTCCGAGTTCTCGTGGCAGCGCGTCAACGACCTGAACGAGTTCGTGAAGATCGGCCAGCAGGTCGAAGTGATGATTAACCGCCTCGATCTCGAAGCGCGGAAGATCGGCCTGTCGATGCGGGCGCTGACGGTCAGCCCGTTCGACGAGTACGCGAAGGACATCAAGGCCGGTGCGCGGGTCACGGGCAAGGTGTCGCGGATCGCCGACTTCGGCGCGTTCGTGGAACTCGCGCCCGGCGTGGAAGGGCTGATCCACGTCTCCGAGCTTTCGACACAGCGCGTGCGCCGCGTGCGCGACGTGATCGAAGAGGGCCAGACGGTCAGCGTCGAGGTGCTGAGCACGGACCCCGGTACGCGGCGCATCGCGCTGAGCCTGAAACGGATCGTACAGGAAGCGGAGAACGCCGAGGACGCGGCGGAGCAGGCCGAGCGCGAGGCCGACGTGAAGGCCGCCGAGGAGTTGATGGCGAGCCGGCCGGTGAACCCCAACCTGCGCGGCGGCGTCGGCGGCGCGGTCAAGTTTGACGTCGAGTAGGCTCTGGGTATGGCGTTTGCGGCTTCGCGATCTCTCGCGAAGCCGCGAGCGGCGAACCACTTACCCACGCACATCGTATATTACCGCGGTCGCTCACAATTCAGCGAGACCGCGCGAATGCCATCGAACGGACCGCACGCCGCACGCCCCCCGCGCGAGCTGACCGCGCTGCTCGGCGCGCTCCAGGCGAACGTCGGCAAGGTGTTCCTCGGCAAGCCCGAAGTCGTGCGCATGGCCTGCGTCGCGCTGCTCGCCGACGGCCACGTGCTGCTCGACGACGTGCCCGGCGTCGGCAAGACGCTGCTCGCGAAGGCGCTCGCCCGCAGTCTGGGGTGCAAGTTCACCCGCATCCAGTTCACGCCCGACTTGCTCCCCGGCGATCTGATCGGCGTCACCATCTACAAGGCGCAGACCTCCGAGTTCGTCTTTCAGCCCGGCCCGGTGTTCTCCGAGGTCGTCCTCGCGGACGAGATCAACCGCGCGACCCCGCGCACGCAGTCGGCGCTACTCGAAGCGATGCAAGAGCGGCAGGTGACGGTGGACGGCAACACGCGCCCGCTGGGGCCGCCGTTCCTCGTCATCGCCACGCAGAACCCGCACGAGTTCGAGGGCACGTACCCGCTTCCCGAGAGTCAGCTCGACCGGTTCCTCATGCGCGTGAAGGTGGGCTACCCCGACCGCGAGGCCGAGCGCGCGATCCTGACTCAGCACCGCAGCGGCGAACCGGTCGAGCAGCTCGAAGCGGTTCTTCAACCGGGCGACGTGCTTGCGCTTCAGAACCACGTGCGCTCGGTGCGCGTCGAAGCGTCCATCGCGGAGTACGTGCTCGACCTCGTGGGCGAGACCCGGAAGCACGCGGAGCTGGCGCTGGGGTCCAGCACCCGCGGGGCGCTGGCGCTGTACCGCGCCGTGCAAGCGTTCGCCGTGACCGCGGGCCGCGACTACGCGATCCCCGACGATGTGAAGGCACTCGCGGAGCCGGTTCTGTCGCATCGGCTGGTAACCCGCTCGTGGGCCGCGGGCGGCCACCCGGACGCCGGACCGGTCGTGCGCGAGGTGCTGGCCAAGTTGAAGGTGCCCACATGAGGCGCACCGACCCCGTGCCCGTAGGCGTTCACCTGCGGTTCACCGCGTCCGGCCTGGGCTGGCTCGCGGCGGCGGCCGTCATCGGCGCGGCCGCGTGGTACAAGAGCATCAACCTGGTGCTGATCGTCGTGTACGCGATGGTCGTACTGGTGATCCTGAACGGCGCGCTGGCGTGGCTCGCGGTGCGCCGCGCGACGGCCCGCCGGGTCGCGATCCCGCCCGTGTTCGCGGGCGAGTCCGCCGACTGTGGGGTCGTTGTGACGAACGGCTCGTCGCGGCCGATCACGGTCGCGGTCGAAGAAAAGGCCGGGCCGAAGAGCAACACGTTCCTGATCTACCGGCTCCCGGCGGGGCAGACACAGTCGTGCGCCGCGGCCCGCGTGTTCCCCAACCGCGGCCGGTTCAGCGGCCCGGTGGCGCTCTCGTCGGGCTTCCCCTTCGGCTTCCTGGAGTGCGAGCGGCAGGGCGATTCGACGGGCGAAGTCGTCGTGCTCCCACGACCGGGCGTCGCCGAACCGGACGGCCTGCGGCGGTGGGTGTCGCGCCACGCCGGGCACGACGGCTGGGCGCGGCGCGTGCTGCGCCGCGTGACCACCGATCAGGCCGAAGTGCGCGGCTTGCGCCAGTACCGCCCCGGCGACGCGCTCCGCGACGTGCACTGGCGCACGACCGCGCGGCGCGGCGAGCCGATGGTGCGCGAGTACGACGTGGCCCCGTCGCCGGAACTGCTGCTCGTGGTCGAGCCGTGGCTGCCGGCCGCGCCCGCGCCCGCGGACCACCGGCGGCTCGAAGAGGCGCTGAGCCTCGCGGTGACAATCGCCATCACCTGGCGGCGGGCGTTCGACAGCCCGGTTACAATCGTGGTTCCGGGGCACGAGCCGGCCATCGCGACCGCGGCGTCGGAGCACGACCTGCGTGCGGCGCTCACGCCGCTGGCCGAGGTGACGGGCGGGCCGATGCCGGACGCGGTCTCCGGCGACGCGTTCCACCGGCACCTGGCGCGCGGGGCGCGGGTCGTGGTCAGCAGCCGGCCGAACACGCCCTACGCGGCGGTGCTCGCCCGCTCGACCGGCAAGCCGTTCGCGGCCGTCGCCCCTGGCGACCGGCTGCCGTGGTATCAGCCGCCCGTGGCGGTGGAATAGTTCCAGGGGTTGAAACCCCCTGGTGCGTGAGGCCATCCCATGCCGACCGACGCCACGTTCCGGTTCTGTACTTACCTGACGTTCGCGCTCGCGTGCTTGACGTTGGGCTACGCGGAGCACGAGCTGCTGCCGGAAGTGCCGTACTTCGCCGTGCTCGCGGTGGTCGGCCTGGGCGTGCTGTACTTCCTCGAAAGTCGCGTCACGTTCCTGTCGATCCCGGCCGCGAACCGGCTCGGGCTCGCCGTCGGCATCCTGTACCTGATGTGGGCCGGCTACCGGGTCAAGCGCGAAGTCGACACGGCCGAGTTCGCGAACCTGGGCTGGCACATGGTCATCGTGGCGCTGTGCGGCCCGCTGGTCATGATGGCGCTGGTGGCGAAGGTGGCGCGGACCGACAAGCACGCGGGCGACTACTGGGCGATGCACGGGATCGCGCTCGCCGGCGTCGCGCTGGCGGCGGCGTTCGCGGAAGAACCGGCGTGTTTCGTCCTCGTCGCGCTGTACCTGATCGCCGCGGTGTGGAGCCTGACCCTGCTCCACCTGGGCCGGGCGCGCGGGGCGATCCCCCCGATCCCCGGCGGCAAACAGCCCGCGACCAAAGCGGTTGCCGTTTCCGCCGACCCGACCGGACACCGCACCGACCTGCGCCCGGCCGTCCTGTGGGCCGTGATCGCGGTCGCCGCGGCCGTGCCGCTGTACCTGCTCACCCCGCGCTCGACCGCGAGCAAAGCCGAAGTGAGCAAGTCCAAGATCGAGATCGCCTACGGCTCCGAGCAGATGGTGGACCTGAACCGCACCGGACCGATGAAGCCGAACCCGGAGACCGCGTTCGAGGTGACGGCGACCTATCCCGACGGGCGACCCAAGACCGACCTGAGCACCGACCAGCGGTGGCGCGGACAGGCGCTCCGGGTGTACGCGAACGGTGAGTGGAAGCCACTGGACGAGTTGCTGCCGCAGATCGCGCCGCGGGCCGCACACCGGCTCCCGTGGTCCGCGCCGAACTTGGGCCCCGGCCAGTTCACGCTCGCGTACGAAATCACGCGCGTGCGGGCGACGTTCGTTGCCGACCCCGTGCTGTGGGTACCGGGCCAACCGACCCCGCTCGCGGTCGAAGTCGGCGGTGAAATACGCGGCTGGCTCCCGATCGCCGACGGCTCGTTCTTTTGGGAACCGGCCCAGCGCGCGCGGCTATCAACGCGGAAGTACCTCCAGGTGTACCGCACCGACTCCGACCCGGACGTCGGCCCGTCGTTCCGCTTCATCGAGCGCCATTACCAACAACAACTGATATCGGTGTTGAACAACCCGGTCGCGCGCGTCAAGGATTACTCCGACGGCGTGCTGAGAGAGATGGTCGCCGCGAACGAGCTGCCGGCCAACTTCCGCGATCAGGTCTCGCTGCTACCGCTGCCCGAACACCAGGACAAGATCGCGCGCAAGTTCGCCGCACACCTCGCCACCACGCCGTCGCTGGAGTACACGACCGACCTCAAGCGGACCAACACTCAGGTCGACCCGATCGAAGACTTCCTGTTCCACACCAAAGCCGGGCACTGCGAGCGGTTCGCGACCGCGCTGGTACTGATGCTGCGGTCGCAGGGCATCCCGGCCCTGTACGTGCGTGGGTTCAAGGGGTGCGAACATCAGGGCGACGGGCGGTACGTCGTGCGCCAGGAGTTCGCGCACGCCTGGGTCACGGCGCTGGTCGCGAAACCGGGCGAGCCGTACAACCCGCGCGACCCGCTGTCGCGCGTGTACCAGTGGCGCAGCCTCGATCCGACACCGGGTTCGGCGCAGGTCGCGGCGGCCGACGCGAACCGGCCGTGGTGGAAGCGGGCCAACAACTGGGTCGAGTCTCAGTTCAGCGCGTACATGTCGAACTACACGCCCGAACAGAGGCAGAAAGCACTCGCGAACGCGGTGGCCCGCCTGACGCGGCTGGACACGCTCCTCGGCGGCGCGGCTGTTGTGGCGGCTCTGGTCGCGCTCCGAACCGTGCGCCGGCGGCGGGCGCGCCGCGCGATCGCGCCCCCGGCGCTGTCCGAGCCGGGCCGCTGGTTCGGGGAACTGGTGGCCGTGTTGGTCGCGCACGGGATCGCGCCCGCGCCGGGCGACACGCCGCTGGAGTTCGCGCGCGCCGCGGTCGTCGCGCTGCGCGATCGCCCCGGCTGCGCGGACGCGCTCGACGTTCCGCTGGCGTGGGCGGAAGCGTACTATCGCGACCGGTTCGGCGGGGAGCCGCCCACCGACGCCCGGCTCGCCGAACTCGAAACCGGACTCGACGCGCTGCGCCGCGCGCTCGCCACGTGAGGACCCTTCTATGAGTACCGTTAAACGTCTGATGGCCGAAGATTCGGTCGTCGTCGTCATCGACATCCAGGACAAACTGCTGCCGAAGGTGCCCACCGCGGCGGTCATGGTGAAGAACGCCGGGTTCCTTCTCGACGTGGCCGCGGTGCTGTCGGTGCCAGTGCGCGCGACCGAGCAGTACCCCAAAGGGCTGGGCCCGACGACGGCCGAAATCATGCGCCGGCTCACCGGGCCGCTCCCCACCAAAACCGCTTTTAGTTGCTGTGGCGCGGACACGTTCCTCGAAGAACTCGAAATGCTCCGTCGGCTCAACGTGGTGCTCGTCGGAATGGAAACGCACGTCTGCGTTTCGCAGACCGCACTCGACCTGCTGCACGCGGGGCTGCACGTGTTCCTGCCGGTGGACGCGCTCGCGGCCCGCGGCGCGATCGACCACGACACCGCGCTGCGCCGGCTCGAACAGGCCGGCGCGGTCTCGACCACGGTGGAAGCAATCGCTTTCGAGTGGATGCGCGACGCGGCCCACCCACAGTTCAAGGCAGTCAGTAAACTGGTCATCGAGCGCTCGGCGTGAGCGCCCCTTATTCCCCCACAAACACCACACTCCCATGACCATCCCCGGCCAGCTCTCCCCGTCGCCGCGCATCCTCCTCGGCCCCGGCCCCAGCGACGCGCACCCGCGCGTGCTGTCCGTGATGTCCACGCCACTGTTGGGGCACCTCGATCCGCAGTTCCTGGAGATCATGAGCGAAACGCAGACGCTGCTGCGCGAGGTGTTTCAGACGAAGAATCAGCTCACGTTCCCGGTATCGGCGACCGGCACCGCGGGCATGGAAACGTGCCTCGTGAACCTGATCGAGCCGGGCGACAAGGCCGTCATCTGCACGATGGGCTACTTCGGCAACCGGATGGTGGACATCGCCGGCCGCTGTGGGGCGCAGGCCACGGTACGCGAAGCGCCGTGGGGTCAGGTGTTCGACCTGCAACAGATTCGCGAAACGCTGCAAACCGTGCGGCCGAAGGTGCTCGGCATCGTTCACGCCGAAACCTCGACCGGGGCGATTCAGGACATCTCCGAACTGGGGAAGCTGTGCCACGAGTTCGGCACGCTGCTGATCGCGGACTGCGTGACCTCGCTCGGCTGTTCGCCGTTGAAGCTCGACGAGTGGGAAGTGGACGCGGCGTTTAGCTGCTCGCAGAAGGGGCTGAGCTGCCCGCCGGGCATGGCCCCGGTCAGCTTCAGCCAGCGCGCGGTGGACGCGCTGAAGGCGCGCAAGACGAAAGTGCAGAGCTGGTACCTCGACCTGACCACGATCATGGGCTACTGGGGCGGCGACCGCGCGTACCACCACACGGCCCCGATCACGATGGTGTACGCGCTGCGCGAAGGGCTGCGCCTCGTGCTTGAAGAGGGGCTTGAGGCGCGGTGGGCGCGGCACCTGCGCAACCACCTCGCGCTGAAGGCCGGCCTCGAAGCGCTGGGCCTGCAATACACCGCGGCGGCCAACTGCCGGATGCCGCAACTGAACGCCGTCCGCATCCCCGAAGGCGTGGACGATCTCGCGTGCCGCAAGCGTCTGTTGACTGAGTTCGGCATCGAGATCGGCGGCGGGCTGGGCGACCTGAAGGGCAAGGCCTGGCGCATCGGGATCATGGGCCACAACAGCCGCCCGACGTGCGTGCTGCAGGTGCTCGCGGCGCTGGAGTGCGTGCTGCTGGGCGCGGGCGCGAAGTTCACCCCCGGCAGCGGCGTGGCCGCGGCCGAGAAAGCCTACGTTGGGTGAGTTCCCGTTCGTGGAATAATCTCGCTAACCCCGACGGCTGACCGGCGAATAACTCGTATCGCGGGCGCTTGCCGCTGACGGACGCCCGCGCGTGTGATACACTCGGTACGTTCCCAACCCACGTCACCCCGGAGTCGCCATGTTTGAGCGCATCTCGAACGGCTTTTCGCTAGCCGGAAGCACCTGGCGGGTGCTTACCCGCGACAAGCACCTCATCATGTTCCCGCTCGTCAGCGGGTTCCTGTTCCTCCTCGTCGTTCTCAGCTTCTGCATCCCGCTGGCGACGCTCGTGGACTGGAACCAGTTCAACAACCAACTGAAGGCGAACAACAACAAGCCGCCGGTGTGGGTCTACGCGGCACTGTTCGGGTTCTACTTCTGCACGTACTTCGTGATCGTGTTCTGCAACTGTGCGCTCGTGAGCTGTGCCCTGCTCCGCTTCAATGGCGAGACCCCGCGGCTCTCGGACGGGTTCAAGATGGCGCTGGCCCGGCTGCCGCAAATCTTCGCCTGGGCGCTCGTCTCCGCGACCGTCGGCGTGCTTCTGAAGGTGGTCGAGAGCGCGCACGAGAAGGTGGGCGAGATCGTCGCCAGTCTGCTCGGCACCGCGTGGTCGGTGATGACGTTCTTCGTCGTGCCCGTGCTGGTGGTCGAGAAGGTCGGCCCGGTGGCCGCGGTGGGTCGGTCGCTGTCGCTGCTGCGCAAGTCGTGGGGCGAAGCGCTGGTCGGGAACATGGGCCTGAACTTCATCATGTTCCTGCTGTTCATCCCGGTCATCCTGCTGTTCGTGGTCGGCATCCTGCTGCTGGTGAAGGGCATGATGATTCCCGGCATCGCGCTGCTGGTGGTCGCGGGGATCATGTTCCTGATGCACATGGCGACCAGCTCGGCCCTGCACACGATCCTGCTGGCCGCGCTGTACCAGTACGCACAGGACGGCCGCGTGCCCGAAGGGTTCGACAGCGGCACCATGAGCGGCGCGTTCGGCCGCTCGTAGTGTGACAAAGGCGAACGGCCGGCGTGAGCCGGCCGGTGAGAACACGAGAACACCGGCCGGCTCACGCCCGCCGTTCGCCATCACGGGCACAATTCAGT
>SXHE01000662.1 GCA_005773755.1 Planctomycetia bacterium | reverse complement strand
CATCGAGGACACGCTCGCGCGGGTCTCGAAGGTGATCGAGAAGCGGATCCCCAATCGCGCGATCCCGCTCACCGACGCGATGCCCACGCTCGTCGCGCGCGACGCCGAAATCGCCGCCGACTTCCACGAGTTCTACCCCGAACTGATCGCGTTCGTGGGCGAGCATCGGGCGAAGTGACGCCTGCGGCGTCACCGCTAAACGACACATTTCGAGCGAACCTCTGTCGTCTGAAGCTGTCACTTTCCTTCAGCAACACCATCACGCTGAAGGAGACACCGATGCCGAAGCTGAACCAGGTCAACGCACTCGTCACCGCGCGCAAGGGCGACGCCGAAAAGCAGGTCAACGAGCTGACGAAGCTGATCCAGAAGGAACAGTTGTTCGCGGGTCGCGAGCGAACCTACCGCCCGCTGGACGAACTGAATGGCCAGAAGTTGCCGCCGGAAAGCCAGCGCGTGCAGCAGCGGGCCGACGACCTCGTGCGCCAGGCGCGCACGAAGTGGACCGAACTCTGGAACCTCGTCCTGACGCAGGACAGCGGCAACCAGTCGGCACGGGCCGACATCGTGGTCGACGGCGCGGTCGTGCTCGCCGGCGTGCCGGTCACGTCGCTGCTGTTCCTCGACAAGCAGGTGAGCGAGCTGGAAGTGTTCGTCGCCAAGCTGCCGACCCCGGACCCGGCGGAAGAATGGGCGCATGACCCCAACACCGGGCTGTTGCGTGGTAAGGCGAGCGAGTCGCTGCGCACCAGCAAGGAGCCGACGGTCATCGTGAAGTACCCGGCCACGACGGAGCACCCGGCGCAGACCGAACTGTTCACGAAGGACGTGCCGGTCGGCACCTGGACGCAGATCCTGTACAGCGGGTGCGTCCCGACCGACCGCAAGAACGCGATCCTCGCGCGGGTTCGCAAGCTGCAAGACGCGATCAAGCTCGCCAAGGAGCAGGCGAACCTGACCGACGTGGAGCGGCAGAAGGCCGGCGAACCGCTGCTGGACTTCGTGTTCGGCGCGACCGCGGGCTGAGACCATCAACAACTCGCTGTGCGTCGCCGGTTGGCGCTCCCAACCTGCGACGCGGTCCATTTCCTTTGGTCCTTTCCTCTCCCATTCCGCGCGCGGCTCCTGTAAACTGCACTTCGACATCCGCCTGCCGTCGGTTCCCGCCGTCCGACACCTTGAGGTGTTGCCAGTGCGTCTCTCCCTCCGCCCCGCTTCGCTCGGACTTTCGTTCGTCGCGTTCGTCTTGGCTTCAAACGGGGCCGGCGCGCAGCCGCTCCCGGCGAAGGTCGACTTCAACCGCGACGTGCGCCCGATCCTGTCGAACAACTGTTTCCAGTGCCACGGCCCGGACGAGAAGACCCGCAAGGCGAAGCTGCGGCTCGACACCGCCGACGGCGCGGCCACGGCCGTTGTTGCCGGCAAGCCGGAGGCCAGTGAACTCATCACCCGCTTGACCGCGAGCCACGACGACAAGAGCCTGATGCCGCCCGCGAAAGCCGGCAAGAAACTCACGCCGCGCGAAATCGACCTGATGAAGCAGTGGGTCAAAGACGGGGCGCCGTACTCGGCCCACTGGGCCTACGTCGCGCCCAAGAAGCACCCGGTCCCCAAGTCCAAAGCCGCGGCGACGAACTTCATCGACGGCTTCCTGCTCGCGCGGTTGGAGAAAGACGGGCTGAACTTCGCGCCGGAAGCGGACCGCTACGCGCTCGCCCGGCGCGTCGCGCTCGACCTGACCGGCCTGCCGCCGACGCCCGACGAAGTGACGGCGTTCGTCAACGACAAGGCCGCGAACGCTTACGAGAAGCTAGTTGACAAGTTGCTCGCGAAACCGGCGTTCGGCGAGCACTGGGCGCGCGGGTGGCTCGACCTGGCCCGATACGCGGACAGCGCCGGGTACGCCGACGACCCGCAGCGCACCATCTGGAAGTACCGCGACTACGTCATCCAGAGCTTCAACACGAACAAGCCGTTCGACCGGTTCACCGTCGAGCAACTCGCGGGCGACCTGCTGCCGAACGCGACCACAGAACAACTGATCGCGACCGCGTTCCACCGGAACACAATGACCAACAGCGAGGGCGGGACCAACGACGAAGAGTTCCGCACCGTCGCCATCGTGGACCGCGTGAACACGACGTACATGGTGTGGATGGGTACGTCGATGGCGTGTGCCCAGTGCCACACGCACAAGTACGACCCGATCACCCAGACGGAATACTTCCGCTCGTTCGCGTTCCTCAACAACACCGCGGACGCCGACCGCCCCGACGAAAGCCCGGTGCTGCCCTTCTGGGAAGATGCTGTACTGGCAAAGAAAGGCGCTGTTGAGAAACAGATCGCGGAGATCGAGGCGGCGCTCAAGGGGAAGAAGCCGGACGAGATGAAGCCGGAGCGCGACAAGCTCGCGGCGCTCAAGAAGGAACTGGCCGCGCTCAAGCCGCAAACGACCGTGCCGATCATGAGGGAACTGACCGGTGCGCAGCGGCGTAAGACGAAACTCCAATACCGCGGCAACTTCATGGACCTCGGCGACGAGGTGCGTGAGGGCATCCCCGCGATCTTCCCGCCGCTCGAAAAGAAGGAGACGCTGACCCGCCTCGACTTCGCGCAGTGGCTCGTGAGCAAGCAGAACCCGCTCACGGCGCGCGTCATCGCCAACCGCTTCTGGGAGCAAATCTTCGGCACCGGAATCGTGCGTACGAGCGAAGAGTTCGGCATTCAGGGCGAGCTGCCGAGCCACCCCGAACTGCTCGATAACCTCGCCATCGATCTTCAATCCGATTGGGACGTGAAGCGGTTCCTCAAACTACTGGTGATGTCGAGCGCCTACCGCCAGAGCGCGAAGGTGACGCCGGAGCTGTTCGAGCGCGACCCCGAAAACCGGCTGCTCGCGCGCGGCCCGCGTGTGCGCCTCAGCGCCGAGATGGTACGCGATCAGGCGCTGGTCGCGGCCGGGTTGCTCAGCCCCAAGACGCTCGGACCGAGCGTGCGCCCGCAACAACCGAATCTCGGTGTCAGCGCCGCGTTCGGCGGCTCCATCGACTGGCAGACCAGCGCCGGCGAGGACAAGTACCGCCGTGGTGTGTACACGCAGTGGCGGCGGTCGAACCCGTACCCGTCGATGTCCACGTTCGACGCCCCGAACCGCGACACCTGCGTCGTGCGCCGGGCGCGCACCAACACGCCGCTGCAAGCGCTGGTGATTATGAACGACCCGGTGTACATCGAGGCGGCGCAGGCGCTGGCCCGTCGCACCATCGAGAAGGGTGGGACGACCACCGCGGAGCGGGCCGCGTTCGCGTTCAAGGCGTGTCTGGTTCGCGCGCCGTCCGGGGCCGAAGTGAAGGTGCTCGTGAAGCTCTACGACGACGCGAAGGCCCGGTACGCGAAGGACGCGACGAAGGCCGCGCAGTTCGCGACCAACCCGCTCGGCCCGCTCCCGAAGGGCATTGACGCTGCGGACGCCGCTGCGTGGACAGTCGTGGCGAACGTCATCATGAACCTCGACGAAATGCTGATGAAGCGCTGACGCCCGCCGCGCCCAGGGCGTTGCCCTGGGCTGAGGACTCGCAGTCCTTCGGACTGCAATACACATGCACCCGGAATGGGTGCGACTCCTAAGCCCAGGGCGACGCCCTGGGAAACGTATGCACCCTCTAATCGAACGCCTGCAAGCCACGACGCGCCGCAACTTCCTGCAAACCTCGTCGCTGGGGTTGGGCGGCCTCGCGCTGTCGTCGCTGATGGGCGGCGCGGCGGAGACGCGCGCGAAGGACGACCCGCTCGCGCCGAAGAAGCCGCACTTCGCGGGCACTGCCAAGCGCGTCATTTACCTGCACATGAGTGGCGCTCCGCCGCACCTCGACCTGCTCGACTACAAGCCGGAGCTACAGAAGCACGACGGCAAGCCGTGCCCGGACGAGTACCTCAAGGGGAAGCGGTTCGCGTTCACCAGCGGCGTACCCAAGCTGCTCGGCACGCGCCAGCCGTTCAAACAGCGCGGCAAGAGCGGCGTGTGGATGTCGGACGCCATCAAGCCGCTGCACGAGGTCGCCGACGACGTGACCGTGATCCGGTCGATGAAGACGGACGAGTTCAATCACGCGCCCGCGGAATTGCTCCTCTACACCGGGTTCGCGCGGCAGGGTCGACCGAGCTTCGGTGCGTGGACGTGCTACGGACTCGGTAGCGAGAGCGCGAACCTTCCCGGCTTCGTCGTGCTGATCTCTAACGGCGTGCAGCCGAGCGGCGGGCAAGGCTGTTGGGGCAGCGGGTTCCTCCCCAGCGTGTATCAGGGCGTGCAGTGCCGCAGCAAGGGCGAGCCGGTGCTGTACCTGTCCGACCCGCCCGGCCTCGACCGTGACACCCGGCGCGTCGGCCTCGACGCGCTCAAGGAGTTGAACGAACTGCAAGAGAAGGAACTGGGCCACCCGGAGACGAAGACGCGCATCTCGCAATACGAACTCGCGTTCCGCATGCAGTTGAGCGCGAGCGAGGTGATGGACATCTCGAAGGAGCCGGCGAAGGTTCTGGAGAGTTACGGCGCGAAGCCCGGGGCCGGCACGTTCGCGAACAACTGCCTCCTCGCGCGGCGGCTGATCGAACAGGGCGTGCGGTACGTGCAACTGTTCGACTGGGGCTGGGACTTCCACGGCACCGGGCCGAACGAGGACATCCGCGACGGCCTCACCAAGAAGGGGACGACCACGGCGCAGTCGGTCGCGGCGCTCATCAAGGACTTGAAGAACCGCGACCTACTGAAGGACACACTGGTGATCTGGGGCGGCGAGTTCGGCCGCACGCCGTTCCGCGAGGGCCGCACCGCGGGCGGGCAGGTGCTCGGCCGCGACCACTACCCGGACGTGTTCTCGCTCATGGTCGCCGGTGGCGGCATCAAGGCCGGGCACACGCACGGCGAGTCCGACGAACTCGGCTTCAAGGTCGGCAAAGACCTGGTCCACGTCCACGACCTGCAAGCCACGCTCCAGCACTGCCTCGGCTTCGACCACACGAAACTGACGTACCGGTTCCAGGGTCGCGACTACCGGCTAACCGACGTTCACGGCAAGGTCGTTAAGGAAATCCTGGCCTGATTCACTCACTCACCAGCAAGCCCCGTCGTTGCAACGATGGGGCTGACATCACCAACAGCACACATGCGCACACTCACACTCTCCTGCTTCGCACTCGCGCTCTGCACCCTCGCCGGCGCGCAAGACACCTTCACCCAAAAACCCACCACCGAGCGCACGGTCGACCGCGGCGACCCGGCCCCCGCGCCGAAGGTCGATGCGGGCGCGGCCGAGTGGGACAAGCGGTTCGAGAGCGGCCCCACACCGCTGTGGATCTGGGGCGACACGCCGACCAAGAACTACGCGCTGCGGACGTCGTTCGTCGCCAACAACGTGAAGGCCGCGAAGCTGAAGGTGTCAGCCGATAACGCCGTCGTCCTGTTCCTGAACGGCAAGCGGGTCGCGGCGTCCGACGAGTGGAAGGACGGCGCGGAAGCCGACGTGACCGCGCTGATCAAGGGTAACAACGAACTCGTGGCCGAGGTCCGCAATGACGGCGGTGTGGCCGCGTTCGTGTTCAAACTCGCGCTGGTCGATGACAAGGGCAAAGTGAGCTACGTCGTTTCGGACACGAAGTGGTTCGCGGCCCCGAACAAGAACGCCGACGGCGTGCCGGCCAAGAAGGTCGCGTCCTACGGCGACGCGCCCTGGGGCAAGGTGTTGGAAGCGAGCGCCGCGCAACCGGGGTCGAAGGTGCCGGCGAACACGTTCGTCACGCTGCCCGGGTTCAAGGTCGAGAAGCTGTTCAGCGTGCCGAAGGCCACGCTCGGCTCGTGGGTCAACCTCTGCGCCGACGACAAGGGCCGGCTGATCGCGAGCGATCAGGGCAACCTCGGCCTCGTCCGCATCACGCCGGGCAAGGTGGGCACCGACGAGGAAACGAAGGTCGAGAAGATTCCCGCGAAGCTCAGCGGGGCGCAGGGGCTGCTGTGGCACAACAACGGGCTGTACGTCGTCGTCAACGGCAACGGCAGCGGGCTGTACCGGGTCACGTCGTCCAAGAACGACGACGTGCTCGACAAGGTCGAGAAGCTGAAGGCGATCAACGGCGGTGGCGAGCACGGCCCGCACGCGGTGCGCCTCGGGCCGGACGGCAAGAGCCTGTATGTGGTCGCGGGCAACTTCACGAAGGTGCCCGACGGCGCGGGCAGCCTCGTGCCGCCGAAGCAGGGCGAAGACCACCTGTTGCCGCGCCAGTGGGACTCGAACGGTCACGCCGCGGGCATCCTCGCGCCGGGCGGTTGGGTCGCGAAGACCGACCTCGAAGGCAAGAACTGGGCAGTGTTCAGCAGCGGCTACCGCAACGCCTACGACTTCGCGTTCAACGCGGACGGCGAGATGTTCGTGTACGACTCCGACATGGAGTGGGACATGGGCGCGCCGTGGTACCGGCCCACGCGCGTGAGCCATACGGTCAGCGGCGGCGATTACGGCTGGCGCAGCGGCACCGGCGTGTGGCCGAACTACTACCTCGACTCGCTGCCCGCCATGACCGACATCGGCCCCGGCTCGCCGGTCGGCGTCGAGTTCGGCTACGGGGCCAAGTTCCCCGCGAAGTACCAGAAGGCGCTGTTCATCTGCGACTGGACCTTTGGCACGATGTACGCGATCCACACCACGCCCGACGGAGCGACCTACAAGGCGACGAAGGAAGAGTTCCTGAGCCGCACCCCGCTGCCGCTCACGGACGTGTGCATCAACCCGGCCGACGGCGCGATGTACTTCACCATCGGCGGGCGCGGCGCGAACAGCGAGCTGTTCCGCGTCACCTATGTGGGCACCGACAACACGGCGAAGGTGGAGACGGCGACGCCCGCCAGTGAGGAGCGCAAGCTGCTCAAACAGATCCAGGAGTACCACAAGCCGAGCGCCCACTTCGGCAAGGCGGTCGAGTTTTTACTACCGCTGTTGGCCCACAAGGACCGCTTTGTGCGGCACTCGGCCCGCGTCGCGCTCGAACATCAGCCGGTGAAGGTGTGGCAAGACAAGGTGCTCGCATCGGAGGACGCGGACGCGGTCACCGGCGGCGTCGTGGCGCTCGCGCGTCAGGGCGACAAGGTGCTGCAACCGAGGCTGATCGAGAAGCTCGGCGCGCTCGAGTTCGCCAAGCTCAATGAGCGGCAACAACTCGACGTGCTCCGGGCGTATCACGTCGTGTTCACGCGAACCGGAGAACCGGCCGACAAGGGCACGGCCCCGGCAGTCGTGAAAGCGCTCGACCCGCTGTTCCCGCACAAGTCCGACGCCGTGAACCGCGAACTCGCACAGCTCCTCATCTACCTCAAGTCGCCCACCGTCGTTGAGAAGGTGACGGCCGAGTTGAAGAAGCCGAGCAAGCCGCTGACGCAGGAAGGTCTGGACGAACTGCTGCTCCGCAACCGCGGCTACGGCGGCGGTATCGCCAACATGCTCAAGAACGCGGCCGACCAGCAGAAACTTTCGTACCTGTTCGCGCTCCGCAACGCGACCGTCGGCTGGACCGTGGACCGCTGGCTGGTGTACTACGCCACCCTCAAGGAGGCCCAAACCAAGAGCGGCGGCAACAGCTACCAGAAGTTCCTCATCAACATCGAGAAGGACGCCTTCGCCAACGCCAGCGACAACGAGCGCCTCGCTATCGAAGCGCTGAAGCTGCGCCCCGCGTACAAGGCCCCCGTGCTGCCCAAGCCGACCGGCCCCGGCAAGGCGTGGGCCACCGCCGATGTGCTAGCGCTCGAAGAGAAGCTGAAGAAGGGCCGCGACTTCAAGAACGGCCAGCGGGCCTACGCCGCGGCCCGGTGCGTCGTGTGTCACCGTATGGGCGGCGAGGGCGGCGCGACCGGCCCGGACCTGTCGCAGGTCGCCGGCCGGTTCGGGCTGAAGGAACTGGCCGAGGCCATCGTCGAGCCGAGCAAGGTCATCTCCGACCAGTATGCGGCCACCATTATCATCCCGGTCGCGGGAAAACAGCTCATCGGCAAGGTCGTGAGCGAGACCAACGGTAAGCTCACGGTCGTGGTCGATCCCGAAGACTCGTCGAAGATCGCCGAGATCAAACTGACCGACATTGAGGAGCGCCGCGTGTCGAAGGTGTCGCTGATGCCGGAGAAGCTGCTGAACGAGCTGAACGAGAACGAGGTTCTGGACATGCTCGCGTACATGCTCAGTCGCGGCGACCCGAACCACGCGATGTTCAAGAAGTAGCTGTCCCCAACATCCTTGACGGAGCCTCTCATGTTCGCACGCTGCACGTTCGGCGTCCTGTTCGGCGTCTGCACGCTGGCGCTCGTCGCTAGCGCCGAGGACAAGAAGCCCGACGAGAAGAAAGTGGAGAAGAAGGACGAGCCCCGGAAGGGCACCGTGACCGGGGTCGTCGCGGCCAAGGGCGACAACTTCATCGAGGTGAAGGCCGACGGCGAGGAGAAAGCCCGTAAATACTTCTTCCCGCCCAAAGACGCGGTGGCGAACGCGGTGAAGGAAACGGACCTCAGCGCGCGTGTCAAACTGGACTGGGTGTTCGGCGAACGGTTCCGTCTTGTGAAGCTCGAAGTGCTCAACAAGAAGGACAACAAGAAGCCGGCGGACAAGAAAGACGAACCGCGGAAGGGCACTGTCACGGGCGTTGTGACCGCCAAGGGCGAGAACTTCATCGACGTGAAGGCCGACGGCGAGGAGAAAGGTCGGCGGTATGTGCCGCACTGGAAGGGCGGTGCGCCAGCGGCCGGCGGCGGGCCGGACAAGGACATGCTCGCCAAGATCAAGGAAACGCCACTCAATGCCCGCGTGAAGCTCGACTGGGAGTTCGAGGAGCGCGCGCGGGTCGTGAAGATCGAAGTGCTCAAGAAGCCCGAAGAGAAGAAGTGACAGGAAGACGGCCGGGCCGAACCCAGCCGCTCGCTACGGAGGTTCACCCATGCACCGCGTTCTGGCACTGTCCATGTTGTTGCTCGCCAAAGGCGCGGTCGACGCCGCGCCCAAAGTGGAGCCGGCGAAGTTCGGGTGGTACACCGACTACGCCGCCGGAAAAGCGGAGGCCAAGCGCACCGGCAAGCCGATGCTGCTCGTATTCCGCTGCGAGCCTTGAGGCGACTGCGCCTCAATAGACGAGCAGGTTGTTCGTCTCCACAAGGACATCGCCGACGTCGCCGACAAGTTCGTTCGGGTCCGCCTCGTGAAGATCGCCGGGGCGGACCTCCGCCGGTTCGAGTTCGACTACGACCTGACGTGGTTCGTGTTCCTTCTGAGCGCCGACGAGACCATCTACGGTCGGTACGGCGGGCGCGACGCCACCGATGCGGAAGCGCGCCTGTCACTCAAGGGGCTTCGTCACGCGATGGGCCGCGCGCTCGACGCGCACAAGACGGCTCAAGTACCTCAACAACTCCCAGGCACCCTCGTGCGCGCGGAAGACTTTGTCGCCGCGAAACGCCACAAGGGGTGCATCCACTGCCACAACGTCAACGAGTTCCGCCGCGCGGACCTGAAAGCCGCGGGGAAGTGGGACCGCGAGAGCGTGTGGGTCTACCCGCTGCCGGAGAACGTCGGCGTCACGCTCGACGTCGATGTGGGCGACCGCGTAAAGGCCGTCGCGCCGAACTCGGGTGCGGAGAAGGTGGGAGTGAAGCCGGGCGACCGACTGGCGACGCTCAACGGCTACACGGTCGCGTCGTTCGCGGATGCATCCTACGCGCTTCACAAGGCCCCGCCGAAGGGCGATATCCCGATCACATGGGCGCGCGACGGGAAACCAAT
This sequence comes from Planctomycetia bacterium, assembly GCA_005773755.1. Lineage (GTDB taxonomy): Bacteria > Planctomycetota > Planctomycetia > Gemmatales > Gemmataceae > Gemmata. Next base: position 1,080 of record SXHE01000662.1, on the reverse strand, counting down.
GTCGGGCACGCTCGCGCTCGCCGACGGCTGGCGGACGACCAACCTGACGTGGCGACCGTCGATGCTCGACATCCTCCCCTCCGCGCCGTTCAGCGGCGAGGAACTGACCGAAGCCGAGAAGAAGTCGCTGGGACTGGACGCGAAGCGCGCGGCGATTCGCCAAGACGCAGAGGTTCACGCGACCCTGAAAGCCGCGGGCATAAAAGGCGGCGACGTGCTCATCGGGTACGACGGAAAGACCATCGAAGGCGACGTCAGCAAGCTCTACGGCTACGTCCGTCGGAATTACCTCGTGGGCGACGCAATCACCATCAACCTGATTCGCGACGGGAAGCGGGTCGATCTGAAGCTGCTGTTGAAGTGACGCGGGCGAACAGCAGCCGCACTTGAGCCAACCCCATTTTGCGGAGCGTTTCGACGTTCCGCCGCGGTATTTCGTGGAGCTTCGCCGGGTCGTGGTTCACCGCGCTGATGCTGGCCTCGCGCAGCAGGTGCAGCATCGGGAACGGCGAGCGGTTGGTGTAGTTCTCCACGTCTTCCGGCTTCGTGCCCGCGAACTGGTACCGCGGGTGGAACGTCGCGATCTGGATCACGCCCTCCAATCCCATCTCCGCGATCAGGTCGTTCGCATCGGCGACGAAGTCGTTGTAATCGAGGAAGTCCGCGAGCGCGTGCGGGTGAATCAGGAACGCGGTTTCCACTTGCTCGCTCGGCACCTCCGCGAGCGCGCGCAGTTCCAGCGCGAGCGCTTCGCGCAACTGCTCCTCGTTCGTGGCATCGGTCACGGTGTAGCGGATCAGCGCGCCGTCGAAGACGCGCCGCGCGAACGGGCACAGGTTCAGCCCGATTACTACTTCTGCGATCCACGCTTGCGTCTGATCGATAACCGTTTCCGCGTCCATTGCTGATTGCCTCGTCCCCCAGTAGCCGTTAGCTTATCGGCGTTGGTCGCGTTGGGTTTAGCTCGCTGCTTTGCAGCAGGACGATGTTGCGTCGTCCGAGCGCTTGCCTAGCTATGCCACGCGGGGAAGGCTGTTCCAGCACCGCTGCCGGCCACAAAGTGAATTCAGTACCGGTGGT
>SXHE01000661.1 GCA_005773755.1 Planctomycetia bacterium | reverse complement strand
TGTCCGTGCTGCTTGGTGGTCGCGGCGAACGCGGCTTTTGGCGCGGCGAACGCGATCGGGTTGTAGCCCCAGAAGTTGGTCATCTTCTCGCCCGTGTCCGGGTGGAAGAACGGGCAGTCGCACTCGTCCCACTCGAACACCGGCATCAGCTCGACCGCGGTGACGCCGAGCCACTTCAGGTACGGGATCTTCTCCATCAGCCCGCGGAACGTGCCCTTGTCCGCGACCCCGCTGGACGGGTCGCAGGTGAACCCGCGCACGTGGACCTCGTAAATGAGCGAGTCCTCGTAGGCGGTGAGCGGCGGGGCGTCGTCGTCCCAGTTGTACCGGGTGCCGCGCCGGTACAGGCTGCGCCGGCTCGTGCGCTGCGGGTCGGTTTCACAGGTGCCGGCCCACTTCTCGCCGTGCGAGAGCATGACCGCGGCCGGGTCGAGCAACAGGCGCGAGGGGTCGAACCGGGTGCGCGGCCCGTGCGGGCCGTCCACGCGCCAGCCGTAGCAGAACGCCTCGGGCAGGTCGTGAACGCGGATGTGCCAGTGGTCGCCGGTGCGGTTCATGCGGGCGTCGAGCGGCAGTTCGGCGAGCGGGGTGATCCCGCCCTCGTCCGGCAGGATGACGAGGGTGACGCGGCTCCCGTGCCGGCACAGCAGCGCGAAGTTCGCGCCGTCGGGCGTGAGCGCGGGGCCGAGCGGCAGCGGGCGACCGCGGCTGGTGCGAAACGGCGGCATGAGGCGTCCCATTTGGAAGAGGCGCGGGCGCGGCGACGGGCCGGCGTTACCAACCTACCCCTATTGTACGGCGAGCGCAATACGTCCCGCGACTTGACCGGAACCCGTTCGCGTCCCACAGTTCGGTACGCTTCTGCCCGGCGACTGGGGCCACAGCACAAGGACGATTCTGGTGTCGGCCACACTTTTACACTCTCCGCCGAATACGCGCGGCTCGAACTCGTCGCGCTCCTCGCGCGAGGCCGTTCTCGCGGCGCTGCTGAACACGAGCCGGTTGCCCACTCCGCCCGCGGTCGCGCTCCAGATCGTCGACGCGGCCAGCCGCCCGGACTGCGCGCCGACCGAGATCGTCGCGCTGCTGGGCACCGACCCGGCCCTGTGCGGGAAGTTGCTGAAGGCCGTGAACTCGTGCCTGTACGGGCTCAAACAGCCGGTCGCGTCGGTGCAGCGGGCCGTTCACGTTCTGGGTCTGAACACGGTGCGCTCGCTCGCCCTGGGCCTGTCGCTCCCCGCCGTGAAGGTCGGGGGCGGGGCTTCACTCGACCTGCGCGACTTCTGGATCGCGTCCGTGAGCGGGGCGATCATGGCCCGCGAGCTGGCCGCGCTCGTCAATCGCCCGTCGCCCGACGACGAACTGGTCGCCGGGCTGCTGCGCGACCTCGGCGAGGTGCTGATCCGCCAAACGTTCCCCGACGCCTGGGCCGAACACGTCGCGCGGCACGGCGACCGCGCGCGCACCGACCCGTGCGCGGCCGAACTCGAATCGTTCGGCATCGACCACGCCGACGTGACTGCTGAACTGCTCACCGGGTGGCGGCTCCCCAACGACACGGTGAACGCGGTCCGCAACCACCACCCCCCGGACCGCGTGCCCGCTGCCGAGACCGCGTGTCGCGAACGGGCCGAGTTGCTCGAGTTCGTGAGCCAACTGGCCCACCTGGACGCCGTGGCGCAAGACCCCCTCCTACTGACCCGCCTGCTCGCGACCGCCGAGAACCGGTTCAACCTGTCGCACCCGGCGCTGGTCGCGTTCCTTCAGCGGGTCGCTCCCAAGATCGAGGCGTTCGCCGGGTTGTTGAGCCAGGACGTGGGCCAGTGCCCCGACTTCGCGACGGTGCTGGCGGCTGGGGCCGCGGAGCTGGTGAACCTGACCGTCGAGAACAGCCGCAAGAGGTTGAGCGGAACCGTGCTCGTCGGGGCAACGTTGCGGACGCCACCGGTGCCGCCGCGGGCCGCGCCGCTCGCGCGCCCGGACGCGGCCGCGTATGCCGGTAGCGGCCCCGAGTTCCGGCCGGAGTTTCTCTCCAAACTGCCAGAAGGTGGATGTTACCTCGGTGAGTACGAGGTGGTCCAAACAATTGGCCGCGGGGCGATGGGTGTTGTGTTCAAGGCGTTCGAGCCGAGCCTGCGGCGGCACGTCGCGATCAAGATGTTGGCCGCGGAACTGGCGGTCTCGGAAATCGCGCGCCAGCGGTTCGCGCGCGAGGCCCGCGCCGCCGCCGCCATCCAGCACGTCAACGTGGTCGCGATCTATCAGGTCGGAGAGGCCGCGGGGCTGCCGTACCTCGCGATGGAATACGTTCGCGGCCGGTGCCTCGAATCACACGTGCAGCAGCACGGCCCGATGCCGGTCCCGCTGCTCGTGAGCGTGGGCCGGCAGATCGCGGCGGGGCTGGCCGTGGCGCACGCCAAGGGGATCATTCACCGCGACGTGAAGCCGGCGAACATCCTGGTCGAAGACGAAACCGGGCGCGCGAAGTTGACCGATTTCGGGCTGGCCCGCGCCGCGGACGACGCGAACCTGACGGCCGACGGCGCGCTGATCGGCACGCCGTTCGACATGGCCCCGGAAACCATCAACGGCGACGCCGCGACCCCGGCCTCGGATCTGTTCAGCTTCGGCGGGGTCATGTAC
>SXHE01000660.1 GCA_005773755.1 Planctomycetia bacterium | reverse complement strand
GAAGGTGGTGGGCACGGGTGAGGGATGGCTCACCGAACTGGGCGACGATCAGTTGCGTGAGGTGCTGGCCCTGCGACCGGATGCCGTGGAGGATTGACCATGTGGTTCCGCGATTTCTACCCGAAATCCCAGCCGAAGGCGGTGAAGGGCGGCATCAAGGCGCAGTCGAAGACGGGCGCGTTCGGCAAGTCGTGGTGGGCGAAGCGGTGGATTGGCGTGTTGGAGAGCTTCAACATCGGTGCCCGGTTGGGGCGGGGTCGGTCGTACGCCCGCAAGGGACAGGTGACGGCCATCAACATCGGCCCGGGGAAGGTGACGGCGAAGGTGCAAGGCTCGATGCCCACACCCTACGCGGTGACCATCACGCTGCCGCAACTCGGCGACAAGGACTGGGAGAAACTCGTCGCCGAACTGAACGCGCAGGCGGTGTTCGCGGCGAAGTTGCTCGCCGGTGAGATGCCGCAGGACATCGAGACCGCCTTCACGAAGGCGGGTTTGTCGCTGTTTCCGAAGTCGCTGCGAGAGATCGAGACGGACTGCTCGTGCCCGGACTGGTCGAACCCGTGCAAGCACATCGCGGCGGTGTACTACCTGATCGGGGAAGAGTTCGACCGCGACCCGTTCCTGCTGTTTCGCCTGCGGGGCACGGACCGCGAACGGATCTGCGGTCGCCTCTCACCGACCCCGGGCGCGAACGCCACGACCACCGAGCCGATTCCCGAACCCGTTGCCGCGCCGGAACCGCTGGCGGCCGATGCGACGACGTTCTGGGCCGGCCAGCCGGTACCGGCTGATGTGTGCGGCGAGGTGCGACTTCCGCCGGTGAGTGCGGCCGGCCCGAAGCGACTGGGCGGGTTCCCGTTCTGGCGCGGCACGGATCGTTTCCTGGAGGCGATCGCGCCCACGTATTCCGCCGCCGCCCAGAGAGGGCTGGCGGTGTTCGAGGCCGAAAGTTCCAGTTCCGCAGTAAGCTCGGACGGCTCTGCGGTGTGACGGGATTCGTCCTCATTCGGGAAAGGGGTCACCGGGCCCGACGCCCGATACCCCACATCCGCTGATGAAATTGGCAAGCTAAATTTAGATACAATTTGCGTCATAATACTTGATTGCGACCAGATGGCTATCGCGGACCTTGGGGTCGCACGACTCCAACTCACAAAGGAGGCATAGCTCACGAAGTTGGAGACACGACACGGGTGGCCCACAACCTCACCGTACCTCGTGGTGCCAGGGTGATCGAGGTTTGCCACCCACGCTGGAGTAAGGCCGCGGTTGAGCGATTCAGTCGCGATCAGCGGCTTCATCGACGGCCGGCAAGGGCAATCGACTTCGCTGCAACATCGGTCCAGACCAAATGCAAACGAGGGCTAAATATCGGTACGTTTCGCGTCATTATTATTTGAAAGAGAATGTATAGTTATTGTTATTTTTGACGTATCGCTTCGACTGACGGCCTGACGCGGCAAACGCGAATCGCCGACGCTCACATTTCGAGCCTGGCGCGGCGTGCCTGCCGCTGCGGTGGACATTGACAGCCTCGGAAGACCAGCATACACTCTAGTTGCCCAAGTTGATTAACCGGGGCCGGGATGGACCTGAACGAACTCGCCACACGCGCTACTCTGCCCGTTCGCAAGCTCCGATACGTACTCGATCACCGGATTCTACCGGGGCTTCAGGGTGTGGCGAGCGGACACGGCGTCCCTCGAACGTTCACGCCCTTCGAGGGCTTCGCAATCGCCCTGGCGGCCCGCTTGCTCGACGCCGGTGTGACACGCAAGTTGATTGCCGCGGCACTCGGCACCGCTTGCCGCCCGACCGGATCGTCGCAAGCACCGCTCGACGTCCCTCTGTTCCGGGCGTACACCGCGGGGGCCGGAAGTATCGAGATCGGGGACGGGCTTTATCTGCGGTTGTGCGTCCCCCGACACTCGGGCGTCGGGAACGCCCTTGATACGGGTTGGCTCCTGCTGGAGTCCTCCGAGAACGTCACCGGCGACTACACCCCGGTCGTCCGGGTGGCGGTCGAGTTGGGCACGCTCGCACAGGCCGTTCAGGGACGTCGGGACGATTCCGAGCGGACGTAGACTCCGGGAACAGATACGGCCCGCAGCGCGGGCGGAAGTGAGGCCAGGATGGTCGCCAGCATCTCACCCGAGATCCACCGCGAGTACCCCGCGGAGTTGATCCGGTTCGCGGACGACGAGGCCCGGCGCGACGCCGAAGAGGTCGCGGCCTTCCTCGCCGCCGCGGGGCTGGCACCACCGCCGGGTGAGACCCGCGGGTTCCCGCCCGGCGTCCTCCTCGACCTCGGGGCCGTCGTGCGACTCCGTCGCTGGGAGGTCGCCGGATGTGGGATTCATGTGGAAGCCGGGCTTCCGACCGCCGGCCAGGCTCTGAACTACGTCATCACCGCGCTCATCGGAGCCGCCAAGAATCCTGCCGTACTCAAGGCCGCCGGGGCGATCGGGCGGGTCGTGTTCGACGTGACGGTGTCCCGGTTCGCGTGGACCGCGAGGCCCGAACTCGGATCGGATGTCGTACTGGACGTCGACAACGAAGACGCGCTGGTGGAGGCGGCGGCACAATTCCTGTGGGCGCACCGTCATCACTTCCCCGTCACCGAGTAAAGGAACCGAGCCATGTCGAAGCGACCGGAGAAGGGCCGCGCCCTGTTCTACCACCGCGACTCCGAGGGGCACTCGGACCTCGTCCCCCCGCAGTACGTCGAGTGGGGGCAGCGCGAGGCCGCGCGGCTGGGCGTCACCTTCTCCGGCACCCCGGCCGCGATCATGGCTATGATCAACAGCGGCCGGTTCGCCGACGGCGACCTGTTCCTCGACTACGGCATCTCCGGCAACCTCCTCCGCCGCCCCGGCCTCGACGCCTTCCGGGCGCGGGCACTCGCCGACCCGACGGTGACCCACCTGTTCGTGCCGCGCCGCGACCGCATCGCCCGCCCGGATAACCCGAGCGACGGGCTCGCGATCGAGCGCGAGCTGCGGACGGCGGGGCTGACGCTGGTGTTCATGGACGGGATGACTCTCGCGCCGACCCCGCGCGGGATGGAACTCGACCTCGGGGAACAGATCGTCGGCATCATCGACTACCACACCTCCGGTCGGTTCCGCCGGGAACTCGCCGACAAACTGGTTCACGCCAAGATCCAACTCGCCACCTCGGGATTCTCCATCGGCGGCGAGGCGCTGTACGGCTTCCGCCGGTGGCTCGCCGCCGAGGACGGCACTCCGAAGCGGTTGCTCGAGGACCACGAGACCGTCCACCTGCCCGGCCACCACGTCATCTGGCGGCCGACCGCGACCGACGAGATGAAGGTGGTCACGCGGATCCTGGACATGATCGAGACTACCTCGGCAGCGCGGATCGCCCGGATGTTGAACGCGGAGGGCGTCCCGTCTCCGAAAGCCGGTCGGGTGCGCAAACGGGCCGGTGTGAAGGTCGAGACGAGCGGGCAGTGGACGCAGAACACGGTCCGCAACATCGCGACGCACGCGCTGCTGATCGCCATGTGGGAGTACGGCAAGCGGTCGGAGGGCGACCAGCGGCGCTTCACCAAGGACGGTCCCCGGACCCTGGACGACGCCGACTACCATCCCGACGGGAGACTCAAAACGGTCACCAATCCGCCTGACCAGGTGATCCGCACGCCGGCCAAGTCGGAGCCGGTGACGACGCCGGAGAAGCGAGATCGGATCCTCGCGGTGATCGCGTCCCGCGGCCGGCACCTGAAGGGGAAGGCCCGGACCCGCGGCACGGCACCGAACCCGCTCGGGGGGCGGATCTACGACCTGAACTGCGGGTGGCTGATGTACCGCTACGCGAAGCGGAAGAAGTGGTGCTACGGGTGCGGCCTGTACCAGAACTCCGAGGCCAAGTGCTGCCGCCACAACATGGTCCAAGGGGAGACGGCGACGCGGTTCGTCCTCGCGTGCCTGCGCCAGCGGTTGCTGAACCCGTCCACGCTCGTCAAGCTCAAGGCGCGGCTGAACGAGTTGGCGACCGCCGAGCAGGGTGACGATCCGGCGCAACGGCAGTTGGAGGCCGACCGGGCCGAACTGACGATTCTCCGCCGGAAGGTACAGAAGGCCGCGGAGAACATGGCGCTGTCGGAGACGCGCGAGGAGCGCGACGCCGTCGCGGGCGTGTTCCGGGGATTGAAGGATCAGGAGGCGCGGCTCGAAGAGCGGATCGGGACCCACCGACCGACCCCGGTGCGGGTGGACCCGCAACAACAGGTCGGGGTCGCGCTCGGGGCTCTGGATCGACTGGCCGAGTCCCTGGCCGCCGGCACCGCGGACTGGTCCGTCGGCGGCAGCGCCTTCACGCAGACCAACGCCAAGCTGTACCTCCGCTTTTCGGAGGTCGAGAAGGGCCGCAAGACGTTCAACGTTCCGGCGGGCGGGGTGGTGACGTTCGGCTCGACCCCGCCGCCGGGGCCTCTGTACACGGGACCGACTGACCGGCCCATCATCAGAAAGATGCTGGCGGCCGGTCAGTCGGTCACCGCGTCCCCGGTGCACGTTGCACCAGGGAATTCCAATGCCGGCCAGGATGTGCTAGGGTCAGCTAATGTGCAACGGGGCACCCGGCGCTGCACCTGACCGTCGGGGCACGTAGGCTTTCCAGGGATCGTAGTCTCACCGGACGCCGCGGCAGGTAATCTTGGTCGTTCGGCGGTGGAGGGGTGGCACGATGAGGCTGCGGAAGCTGTTTACTTCGCCCTGGGACCGACCTCCGCTGACCCCGATGGAGGTTCGGCTGCGGGGGCTGTTGGTGTTGATCGGCGGTCCCGCTTTCTTGCTGCTGGTCGTGGGCGGTGCCCATTTGCTCGCGTGGCTCATCACCGGGTGGGTCGGCCAAGAGGAGGGTATGCCGATCGGGGTCGGCCTGTGTCTGGTGGCCGCCGGGTTCGCGTGCGTAGCCGTGGTGGGCGGGCTGACGGAGTTGGTGACGGGCGTTGAGTTCGGGGAGTGGACAGATCGGTGGGGCGCACTCCCGGCGTGGGTGCGGTTGGTTGTCGCGTACGGACTGGTCTTTGGCTTAGGTGGCGGCGCATTGGTGTACATGTGCTTCTGGCGTCCGTAGCCAGAGCGAGTCGGCGCTGTAACAGACTGCGGGGGCCGTCTTGGTTCCTGTGCTTTGAGATCCGTGTTGCCCCGCCGCTGCTGAGTGGGGTCGTTTGCACTCCGCAACTCTCGCCAATACCACTTTGGGTGACTACTGATATTTTGTAAACTATTTCCCCTTTTTACTTGACTCCCGTATATCATCACCCAAAGTTCGGATAGAGCCGCGTTTCGCACGTCTCTTCGGCGCTCGCCGACGCTTCACAGCTCGTAATCAGGAGAACTACCATGCCGAATGCACCCGCGGTTTCGTTGCTCGCGCGCGCCGGCTGCGAGGTCGTTGTCGTACCGGGGTGACGCAGCGGCCCCGAACCCGCGGCCCACGGCGACGATCCCCCGGCGAGACATTTCGCGCCGGCCCCGAACTCGTGCTGACTTCCCCGCGCGGGTGTGTACGATAGGGTGCGGCGGTCCGACGCCGCGCGCCACGACGGCGCAGGGGGCAGACCAATGATCCGCGTGACCAACATCCTGTACCCGACCGACTTCTCCAGCTACTCGAACCAGGCGTACTTTCACGCCGTCGGGCTGGCCGAAACCTACGGGGCCAGCCTCACGGTCGTGTACGTTCACGCGCCGGGCGCGGGGGTCGATCGCGCGCACTGGCAGAGCCAGTTGGAACAGGTGCGGCCGTCGAACCCGCGCATCCCGGTCGCGCACGTCCTGCTCGAAGGCGACCCCGCGACCGAGATCGTGCGCTACGCGGCCGATGCCGGCACCGACGTGATCGTGATCGGCACCCACGGGCGCACGGCCGCGGACCGGGCCGCGATGGGCAGCGTCGCCGAGCGCGTGATGCGCCAGGCCGCGTGTTCGGTGCTCGTCGTGAAGCTGGCCCAGGGTGCGGGCGGGGCCGTGCGGCCCACCGCCATCGTTTCCGCGACCCGCGCCTGACTCTGGAGGCGCTCCGTGTCCACCGCCGACGAACCCGCTGTCGCCCCGTCGCCGCTTCCGGCCGACTTCCGCGCCGCCGTCGCTGCCGAGTTGCTCGCGAGCGGCGACGTTGTCGTCGGGTGGGAACCGGACGGCGCGAACGTCCGCCCGCGGGGCGCGGCCGAACCGCAGTACCTCGGCCTCGTCAACCTGCACCGCCGGGCCAGCGCCGCGCCCGCGGCCGAGTGGCCGGCGATGATCCGCGAGTTCCTCGACCACCGGGCCGAACTGCTCAAAACGCCCGCGATCCCCGACGACCTGACCACCATCGCCGGCCGCCTGCGCCCGCGCCTGGGGCGGCCGTGCGACCGCACCGACAAGACGCCGCCCTGGGGGATGCCGCTGCCCGGCACCGGGCTGGAGATCAACCTCGTCGTCGACTGCCCGCACGGGATGGTGTACGTCACACAGCCGATGCTCGCGCGGAGCCGCAAGAAGGGCGAAGACCTGCTCGACATCGCGCTCGACAACCTGCGCACCGCCACCCCGCCCGACTACTTCGAGCGCGCGTCCGACGAACTGGACATCTACATCGGGCACCTGGGCGACGGGTACGACGCGGCCCGCGCGCTCTTGATCGAAGACCTGATGCCCGACGCGCCCGCGGGCTACTGGGTCGCGATCCCCAGCCGCGAGGAACTGGCCGTGTGCCCGGTGTCGTTCTCCGCGCTGGGCCGCGTTCACGTCTTGAAGATGTACGCGGAGGAGAACTTCCAGAAGCACGCCTACGCCGTGTCCGACGAGCTGTTCTGGGTGTGGCACGGGGCGTGGTACCACTTCGGCGTCACACTCGGCGACGACGTGGTGCTCGACGCCCCGGAGCCGTTCGGCGAAGCGCTACAAGAGCTGGGGGAGTAGGCGCTCGCGAAGCCGCAAGCGGCTCAAGCGTTCACTTCACATCGCCCAGCATCCGCCCCAACAGCTTCGCATCAAATGGCCCCTCGTAGCGCGCCTCGGTTGTTGAGGGCGCTTCGCTCTTCGCGCCTTCGACCTCCGCGGCGCGGGCGCTGAAGTACGCGCGCACGCGGTCAGCGGTCGCGGTGTCGGCCACGCGCACCTGTACCGCCACGCGCGGCTTCTCGCCGAAGGTAACGGCGACCATCCCGCCGCGGAACGGCCCTAGCGCCGGCAGTAACTTCTTCGCGTCCGGCGAACTCGCCAGCAACTTCACCAGCGGCTTCTGGTTCCAGTCGCGCTCGTCGTCGGCCGCGACCCACACCGCGGCATCGGCGGGCACCGTGTCGATCACGCGCCGCAGGTTGGGGAACTGGAGTGCGCCCGGCCCGAAACCGCCTTTCTCCGCCTGGGCGATGTCCTTGTCGGTCAGTCCGAACACCCACACCGTCGGCGCGACGCGCGCGAGCAGCGGCGTCAGCGGCACCTTGTCCAACGCGACGGACCACCGGTTCGACTTCCCCGCGACCGGGCGCGCCTTTATCGCATCGCGAAACGCCGCTTCGTCCGCGAGCGGGGCGCGCAGCACCAGCACCAGCGCGACGCGCAGTTCCGTGTCGCCGGGGTTGTTGAGGTACAGCCCGCCGGCGATGTGGTCGATCTGCGCGAGCGGGACGCCGGTGCCGTCGAGCGCTGCGAGCACTTGATCCGGCAGGCCGAGTTGTGCGAGCACATCGCGCGGCGGCTGCTTGGTGCGGTCGGCCTCCGCGAGCAGCGGCCCCGGTTGCACCGCGAACACCACGTTGCACTCCGCCGGCAGGTAGCCCAACCCGGCGAGCTGCGCCGGTGGGGTCGCGGTCGCGCTGGGCACGGACGGCGGCGGATCGCTCGGCGGCAGGGTGCGCAACGACCGCGCCAACATCCCAAACGCGCCCACAGCGGCCAACAGCAGCAGGGCCGCGGCGAACGCGACCGCCGGCTTGCGGCTCCGCACGAGCACGACCGGCGCGGGTGCGACCGCGTGCGGCGTGCCGTCGTCGGGCTGTTCGGTGTAGGTGTGGATCGGGAACACGTCGCCACAGCGCGGGCACTGTGCCCGGCGGTGGTCCGGCAGCGCGGGGAGCGCGAACGCGGAGTTGCACGACGGGCAGGACAGCCGAACGCTCATTCGGGGCCTCGCGGGGTGATGCGGCTATTCTTGGTGGGGCGTCAAGGCGCGGGCGCGGAACTGTCACGCGGTTCGGTGTTCCGACTTTCCGCCGCGTGCCCCGTCGATTACGATAGGACGCGACCGTTCGACTCAGGAGTGAGCACGATGACCACCACCGCTTCGCACCCGTCGCGCTTCCGCTGGCCGCTGGCCGTGGCGCTCGCGCTGGGGTGCGGAATCGCGCTGCTCGCGCGCGGCGACCGCGCCGGCACCGCCGCCGCGCCGGAACCCGCGTCCGACAAGGCCCCGCTGGGCCTGAAGCGCCTGAACGGGTTCGAGCCGATCGGCCTGTTCGACGACAAAGAGAAGGAGAAAGAGAAGAAGAAGGTGCCGGCCCCGGACCTCGACGGCGGGATCGCGTGGCTCAACACCGGCGGGCCGCTCTCGCTCAAGAAGGACCTCAAGGGCAAGATCGTCATCCTCGACTTCTGGACCCTGTGCTGCATCAACTGCATCCACATCCTCCCGGACCTCGCGAAGCTGGAGAAGAAGTACGCGAACGAACTCGTCGTGATCGGCGTCCACTCGCCGAAGTTCGAGAACGAGAAGGTCACCGCCAGCATCCGCAAGGCGGTCCTGCGGTATCAGATCGAGCACCCGGTTGTGAACGACGCGGACCACGCCATCTGGGACCGCTACGAGGTGGACGCATGGCCGACGATGGTGCTCATCGACCCCGAAGGGAACCTCGTCGGGTTCACGTCGGGCGAGGGCAACTACGAACTGCTCGACATCGTGATCGGGAAGCTGGTGGACGAGCACAAGAAGAAGAAGACCCTGAACGAGAAGCCGATCCGGTTCGACCTGGCGCGGTTCCGCGAGACCGGCGACACGCCGCTGTTCTTCCCCGGTAAGGTCACGGCCGACGAGAAGGGCAAGCGGCTGTTCATCGCGGACAGCACGCACCACCGCATTGTTGTGACCGACCTTTTAGGGAACCACGTCGCCACCATCGGCACTGGCGTACCGGGCAAGACGGACGGCGCGTTCGACAAGGCCCAGTTCGACGACCCGCAGGGCATGTGCGTTCGCGGCGACACCGTGTTCGTGGCCGACCGCAAGAGCCACCTGATCCGCGAGATCGACCTGAAGGCCAAGACCGTGACGACCATCGCCGGGAACGGTACGCAGGAGCACGAGGTGGACAGCCGGCGGCTGGTGCTGCCCGTGCCCGCGAAGGAGATCGGCCTGAACAGTCCGTGGGACGTGCTGCTCGACGGCGACAACCTGTACATCGCGATGGCCGGGCACCACCAGATTTGGGCGCTCGACCTGAAGGGGAAGAAGATCGTGCCGTACGCCGGCAGCGGGCGCGAGACGCTGACCGACGGCACGCTCCGCAAGTCCGCGCTCGCACAGCCCAGCGGACTGGCGACCGACGGGAAGAACCTGTTCGTCGCGGACAGCGAAACCAGCGCGCTGCGCAAGATTCCGCTCGACGGCGAGGGGAAGGTGACCACGCTGGTCGGCCGCAGCCTGTTCGCCTTCGGCGACCGCGACGGCTTCGGCCAGGACGGGGGCGAGACGAGCGAGACCGAGGCCCGGATGCAGCACGCGCTGGGGGTCGCCTACCACAACGACAAGGTGTACGTGGCCGACACCTATAACAGCAAGATCAAGGAGTTCGACCTGAAAACGGGCAAGCTGACGACCGTGGCCGGCGGGCGACCGTTCGGCATGTTCGGCCCGGCGCTGTTGAACGAACCCGGCGGCCTCAGCTACGCCGGCGGCAAGCTCTACATCGCGGACACCAACGCCCACCGCATCCGCGTCCTCGATCTGGCAACGAAGACGTTCACGACCCTGCCGCTCAAGGGCGTCGAACCGCCGGCGATGCCGAAGAAGAAGTAGAGGACAGAGGGCAGAGGGTAGAGTCGCGTTTGGTTTTTTACCCCGACGGGGTTGTATCCCAAAGCCCAGGGTCGCGAGGCTTTGCGAGCGCACCCTGGGTGGCGGAGCCGACCGCGTAAGCGTTTGCGTTCCCAGGGTGGCGCACCTTCGGTGCTGACCCTGGGCTTTGGGATACAACCCCTTCGGGGTAAAGAGATCGGAGACATTCATCATGCGCATCTGTGTAGCAATCCTGATCCTGGCGGTCGCGGTGGCGGTTGTGCCCGGCACGGCGAGCGCGCAGAAGTGGTACGAGAAGGCCGTGAAGAAGGTCGAGGGGCGGTTCACCCCGGCCGCGGCCAGGCCCGGCCAGACGGTCACGTTCACGCTCACCATCGAGCTGAACGACGGCTACCACACCTACCCGACCGTGCAGCCCGACAAGCAGGCCGCGGGCATGACGAACCTCGTCAAGTTCCCCGCGCCCGGCGCGGTCGTCTTCGTGGGCGACACCATCGACCCCAAAGACTACCTCGCGAAAGAGGAACCGGACCTCGGCATCAAGGAACTGCGGTACAACGTCGGCACCGTGACCTACACCCGCAAGGCGGTCGTGTCGCCGAGGGCCGCGCCCGGCGCGACCACCGTGAAGCTCGCCAACTTCAGCCTGAGCGTGTGCGACAAGACCAACTGCTTCCCCGCGAAGACGATCCCCATCGAGGCGGCGCTGAAGGTGCTGGACGGCGCGCCGGTCGAGGTGGAGAAGGCTTACGCCGGTGAGGTGGCGAAGGCGCTGGGCAAGTAGGCAATTCGTTTAGCGTGCGACCCGAAGGGTCGCCCCTGGTGGCGAAACGAGAAGGGCGTGTAAGGGGCGATGGCTTCGTCGTGTATGCCTTCTCAATGGGGCAGACCGGCACGTCGCCTCTCGGTCAATAGAAAAGCCCACGGCTCTCGTGGGCTTTGTTCTTTTCCCCGTCGCGGTGCTGCTCCCATGCCACGAACCGCCCCCTCGGTCGCGCTGCTGGCCCTGTGCGCCTTCGCCCTGAGCGCGACCGCGCAGCCGTTCGGCGACGACCCGTTCCCGAAGGGCAAGTTCGACGCGCCCGCGCCCAAGCTGCCCACGAAGTTCGCCAAGCTCGCCGACGCCGACGTGACCGTGACCCCGGCGAAGGCCAAGTGGGGCGAAACGGTCACCATCAAGATCACGGTCGCGGTGAAGCCCGGTGTGAAAGCGTGGACGTACCCGTTCGCGCCACAGGACGCGACCCAAGAGGCGAAGAACTCCCTCACACTCCCGGCACCCGGCGATCTGATCTTCATCGGGAAGCTGACCGACCCGCCGGGCGCGAAGACCAAGCCCCGCGCGCTCGCCAAGAAGGGCGAAACCGACCAGTACTACGACGGGCCGGTGTCATGGGAACTCAAGGCCGTCGTGTCGCCGAAAGCGACGCCCGGCAAGAAGGTGATCGCGCTGGACGACATCGCGCTTCAGGTGTGCGACGACGACAACTGCCACATCGCCAAGAGCCGGCACCTCCCGGTGCTGACGCTCGAAGTGGTCGAGGGGCTTTCGGAGAAGGCGAACCCGGCCGACCTCACGGCGGCCATCGGGGCGCTCAAGACGAGTCCCGACGGGACCAAGACCGAACTCGAAGCGGTGCGAACCGAACTCGAAGCGACGAAGAAAGCACTCGAAGAGCTGAAGGCGCAGAAGCCGGTTCCACCGGTGCCGGGTCTGGTGACGCCCGCTCCCGGTGGGCCGGTGGAACCTGCCAAGATCGACCCGCGCAAGCGCGCCAAAGACAAGGATGTCTACGCCAACGAACTCAAGGAACTGGCGGCGCGCATTCCGAGCGTCGATAAGCCGCCGCCGCCCAGCCTGTGGGGGTTCGTCCTCACGGCCGCGGCGTGGGGGCTGATCTCGCTGGTCACGCCGTGCGTGTTCCCGATGATCCCCATCACCGTCAGCATCTTCCTCAAGCAGGCGCACGGCTCGCTCCGCGAGCGGCTCAAGCTCGCGAGCGTGTACTGCCTCACCATCATCTCGGTCCTCGGCGTGTCCGCGTTCGCGCTGCTGAAGTTCATGTCGTGGCTCAGCACGCACCCGGTCACGAACATCCTGCTCGCGGTCCTGTTCCTGGTGCTGGCCCTGAGCCTGTTCGGGATGTACGAGCTGACGCTGCCGAACTCGCTCCAGAAGCGGTTGCAGGCGAAGCAGTCGAAGGGCGGCACGGTGGGCACGATCTTCGGCGCGCTGGCGTTCACGGTCATCAGCTTCACCTGCGTCGCGCCGTTCCTGGGCGGGTTCGCGGGCATCTCGGCCGGTAGCGACAGCAGCGGCGGGATGGTCGTGGTGCCCACCGCGCGCGAGATCGCCGGCGGGCTGGCGGTCGCCACCGCGTTCGCGGCCCCGTTCTTCATCCTCGCGCTCGTGCCCGGCCTGATGAAGGCGCTACCGAAATCCGGCGGCTGGCTCGACAGCGTGAAGGTGGTGATGGGGTTCCTCGAACTGGCCGCGGCGCTCAA
Source organism: Planctomycetia bacterium (assembly GCA_005773755.1). Taxonomy (GTDB): domain Bacteria; phylum Planctomycetota; class Planctomycetia; order Gemmatales; family Gemmataceae; genus Gemmata. The sequence goes on along the minus strand of SXHE01000660.1, from coordinate 3,584 downwards.
GTTCCTCCGCACCGCGGAACTCCGACTGTTCCCGACGCCGCAGTACTTCACCTACGACATGGTGCTGGGCGGCTGGGTGGCGATCAGCGGCGCGTGCGGGCTGTACCTGCTGAACGTGTTCCGCCTGCCGCACGACGAGGAGAAGCCGAACATCGGCGTGCCGCGCCTGTTGTTCGCGCTGGTGTTCCTCGGCCTCGCGCTGTACCTCGCGCCGGCGCTCATCAAGGGCGCGGACGGCAAGCCGCAGCGCCCCGCGGGGACCGTCTACGCCTGGGTCGAAGCGTTCCTGCTGCCCGAAGAGGTGCCCGCGCCCGCGGCCAGCAAGGACGACCTGTGGCGCACGGACCTGCTCGCGGCGCTCGAGGCATCCGAGAAGAGCAAGCGCCCGGTGTTCCTGGACTTCACCGGCGTGACGTGTACGAACTGCAAGATCAACGAGCAGACCGTGTTTCCGCAGGCCGTGGTGCGCGAGGAGCTTCAGAAGTTCGAGAAGGTGAAGTTCTACACCGACGAGGTGCCGGCCGCGCTGTACCTGACCGACCCCGGCAAGACGCGCCGCGACGCGGAGGCCGATGCCAACGCCAAGTTTCAGGTCGATGTGTTCAAGGACGCCGCGCTCCCGCTGTACGCGGTGCTGATGCCGCAAGAGGGCGGGCAGGTGAAGGTGATCGGGGTGTATCCCGAAGGGAAGATCAACGACCCGGCGAAGTTCGTGGCGTTCTTGAAGGACGCGCAAGAGAAGGCCAAGCCGAAGAAGTAGCGGCGACGGGCCGCGCTCGCCCGCGGCCGGCGGCTACATAACTTGTAGGACATGCGTGCCGCCTCCCGCGTCCTCGTCCGCCACTTCGGGTTGCTCGTCGTCCTACTCGGCGCGGGCATAGTTGCGACTGCACCGATGGCCGTCGGCAGCGACGGCATCGTTCGCTACGACGCGCTCGACGCCTTGCTGCGTCACGGCACGCTCGACCGTACCAAGTACTCGCTCTACGGCCCGCTCGCCGCCGCCCCGCTGTGGTATCTGGGCGAGGCCGTCGGCTACCCGACCGAAACCGTGTGGGCGTTCAACCGCGTCGCCCTGCTGCTCGCGCTCGGCGCGCTGTGGCTGGCGCTGCGCCCGGTGCTGGCGCGTGCGGAGCGGGTCCGGTTCGCGGCGCTGGTGCTGTTCGGGAGCGCGTTCCCGTGGCACGTCCTGGGCTTTTTCGGCGAAGTGTTTCACGTCTGCTGTGTGGGCACCGGGCTGGCGCTGCTGGCGACGCGGCGCGGCTTCTGGGCGCTCGTCGGCGGCGCGCTGTGCGTGTGGGGCACGGCGAACGTGCCGGCCTCCGCGGTCGGGTTGGCACTGGCCTGTGCGGTGCTGTGCTGGCACCGCCGCCGCGCACGCTACCTGCTGATCCCGGCGTGCGCCGCGGCGCTGGTGCTGCTGGAAAACTCCGTGCGGCGCGGGAGCGCGTTCGCGGGGGGCTACGCGGGCGAGGCCGGGTTCCGCACGGTCCTGCCGTACTCCGGGCTGCCCGACTTCAGCTACCCGCTGTTCTTCGGCCTGCTGTCGATTCTGTTCTCGTTCGGCAAAGGGCTGGTGTTCTTCGCGCCCGGTCTGTTCGCGAAGTACCCGGAGTGCGACGAGCCGCGCGCGGCCGACGCGCGACTCGTGTACCGGTTGTGGGTCGCGGTGGTGGTCGGGCTGGTACTGGTGTACGCGCGGTGGTGGTCGTGGTACGGCGGGGCCGTCTGGGGGCCGCGGTTCTTCCTGTTCGCGGCGCTGCCGGCGGCCCTGGTGCTCGCCCGCTGGACCGCCCGCGCCGACCGATACTCGACGTGGGCCAACGGGCTGGTGCTGGCCGCCGTCGCACTGTCGTGCTGGGTCGGGTTGAACGGCCTCGTGTTCCAGGGCGCAGGCTCCGTCCGCTACTTCGAGAACAACTTCGAGCACGAGCACCTGACGTGGTATGTGCCGGAGTGCTCCGTATTGTGGCAGCCGTTCGTGGCGGCGATACCGCTGGGGGGGCGGAACCACCAGCAGATCGCGGCGTTCGCGCTGGCGTTCGCGTACCTCGCGTGGCCGGTCGCGCGGGTGCTGGCGGCGCGAGCGTGGATCGCACTGCCCGGCGCGTGGCGCACGGTCCGCACCGGCCCGCGCTGGCGGTTCTGACGCCGCCGCGCGGCGCGCGTAGAATAGTGCCGCCCATTCCCCAACGGAGCCGTTCCCCATGATGCGCGGTCTCATCGCCGTTGCCGCCCTCGCGCTGGTCGCGGGCGCGGCCCAGGCCAAAGTCGTCACCAAGACCGTCGAGTACGAGTTCGACGGCGTGAAGCTCAAGGGCTACGTCGCTTACGACGACGCCAGCACCGACAAGCGCCCCGGCGTGCTGGTCGTCCACGAGTGGTGGGGGCTGGACGCCTACGCCAAACAGCGGTGCGAGATGGTTGCCGCCCGCGGGTACGTCGCGTTCGCCCCGGACATGTACGGCGACGGGACCACGACCGCGCACCCGGACGACGCCCGCAAGATGGCGACGGCCACCCGCGCCAACGCGAAGGTCTGGCGCGGCCGCGCCGAGGCGGGGCTGAAGAAGCTCAAGGAGCAACCGCACGTGGACGCCGACAAGCTCGCGGCCATCGGCTACTGCTTCGGCGGCACCACCTGCCTGCAACTGGCCTGCGCCGGCGCGGACCTGAAGGCCGTCGTCACGTTCCACTCCGCGATCACCCCGGTCCCGACCGAGGCCGAGGCGAAGGCCGTGAAGCCGAAGGTGCTGATCTGCCACGGCGAGGCCGACTTCTTCATCAAGGTCGAAGACATCAAGACGTTCCGCGAGGTGCTGGACAAGGCCGGCACGAAGTACGAGTTCGTTGAGTACAAGGACGTGTTTCACAGCTTCACCGTGCCGGGCGCGGACAAGGTGAACATCAAGGGCATGAAGTACGACAAGGCCGCCGACGAGGACTCGTGGAAGCGGATGCTCGCGCTCTTCAAGGACACCCTGGGCAAGTAGGGGGCGAAGCAGAAGAGGGCAGAGGGCAGAGGACAAGCGACTGCCGGAACGTCTCCGGGATTCGCTTCAAGCGACTCGTGTGGCTCGCACACAGAACCTACGCACCCCAAAACTATTGTGCAGCGACTCTATTCCTTTGACCGTGTGGCGCGGGTGCGGTCCAATCGAACGCACGAATCACAATCGCGGCCGGACTCGCGGGGACGCCCAATGAACAAGAAGGGGATCGCGGCGGTCATCGTCGGTGTGTCGCTGCTGTGCGCGCTGGGGCTGATCGGGATGGTGGGCGCGGTCCGAAAGGCCGCCGACCGGCGCGCCGCGCGCGAGGCCGCGGAGGCCCGGTGGGCCGAAGGGCGGTTCCTCCTGCGCGACGAGCTCGACGCGCCGCCCCGCGAGGAGTTCGACACGACCGAAACGGAGCGGCTCATTGGCGCGGAGCTGGACAAGGATCGGCCCGCGGAGCGGGCGGCCGCGCGCGATTCCGAAACGGCCCCGCTCCCGCCCGACCACCCGGACGCGGCCGAGTTCGCTCCGCTGTTCGTCGGGTTGGGCCGGGCACTGGTCGCGAACGACCGCGACGGGGTCAACGTG
>SXHE01000659.1 GCA_005773755.1 Planctomycetia bacterium | reverse complement strand
TAGTTCCAGAACCACTGGAACAGTACCAGCACGCGGTTCTCGAACCGGGCCACGTACAGGATGTGAATGAACAGCCACGCGAACCACGCGATGTGGCCGCTGAACCGGATGCCGAAGCTCTCGCCCACCGCCCGCGCGCGGCCGATGGTCGCCATGTTCCCCTTGTCCAGGTAGCGGAACGGTCCTTTCGGTGTCTCGCCCTTGATGCGCCGCACGATGGCCGCGGCGACGTACTGGCCCTGCTGCATCGCGACCGGTGCGAGGCCCGGCAGCGGCTTGCCGTGCGCGTCCGGGCAACTCGCCATGTCACCGACCACGAACACGTCCGGCCGGTTGCCGACGGTCAGGTCCGGGTTCACCGGCACGTGCCCGCCGCGGCCCACCTGCACGCCCACCGCGTCGGCCAGAATCTTGCCCAGCGGCGACGCCCTGACACCGGCCGCCCACACCACGGTTTCGGTCGCGATGCGCTCCGCCTCGGCCTTGCCGCCGTCCGGCTTCACGATCACATGGTCGGCTTCAATCGCGGTGACGTGACAGTCGAGCCGAATCTCGACACCCATCGCCTCGAGCGCGATCTTGGCCTTCGCGCTCAGCTTCTCGTGGAACGCGGTCAGCACGCGCGTCTGCCCTTCGACCAGGATGACGCGCGCGGTCGCGGGGTTGAAGGTGCGGAAGTCAGCGCGCATCGTGTGCCGCGCCAGCTCGCTGATCGCCCCCGCCATCTCGACGCCGGTCGGCCCACCGCCGACGACGACGAACGTGAGCAGCCGGTCCTTGATCTTCGGGTCGGTTTCGCGCTCGGCGCGCTCGAACGCGAGCAGCACGCGGCGGCGGATCTCGGTCGCGTCCTCGACCGTCTTCAGCCCCGGCGCGCGGTCGGCCCACTCGTCGTGCCCGAAGTAGTGGTGCGTCGCCCCGGTCGCGACGACGAGCGAATCGAACGGCACGCGTGTCCCGTCGCGCAGCAGCACCTCTTTCGCGGTCATGTCGAACCCGGTCACGTCGCCGAGCAGCACATGTGTGTTCTTCTGCTTCTTGAGGATCGACCGCAGCGGGGCGGCGATGTTCGCGGGCGACAGCGCACCGGTCGCCACCTGATACAGCAGCGGTTGGAACAGGTGGAAGTTGCGCCGGTCGATCATCGTGACGTGGGTGGGCGTCTTGTGGAGCGACTGCGCCGTGAGTAACCCGCCGAACCCGCCGCCGATGATGACCACGCGATGTGCCGTTGTGCCGTCCGCCATGAGCGAGACTCCTGCGATGTGCGATTGAGGGGGCATTCTACGAACGCGGCCCGCGCCGGACGGCGAGAAGGCACGGGGCGAGCGCGAGCGGCGCGACCCACCAGTATTCGTGCAGCGCGCCGGCGTTGGCGAACGTCGCGGCCGTGATCGCAGACTGCGTCACCACGAGCGCCGCGAGGAGCACCCACCGCTTCTCGCGGGCCAGTTCCGCCGCAACCCAGATCACCGGGACGAGCAACACGGGCAGGTCGAAAATCCAGCCGCCATAGGGCGTCGTGAGCAGCGACACCGCGACCACCAGCGGCAGCGCGCACGGCCAGTTCCAGTCCCGCGTGCGAACGCGCCACACGAGGAAGCCCACACACGCGACGGCGCACGGCACGAACTGAACCCAGAAGTGCGCCGGCGTGAGCTGAATCCGCAGCCAGTACGCCGGCACCGGCAGCGCCCAACCGGAAAGCGGCGTCGCGCCCGCGGCCGGGTGTTGCGCCGCTTCGACAAACTGCGCGAGCGCGTGCGGGTTCGCGACCAGCGCGGCGACCAGCGCGAGCGCGACTACCGCGACGCCGGCCGCGAGCGCCTTCGCACCGCGCTTCGTGTAAGCGTCCACAACGAGCAGTACGCCGAATACCGCGAGCAGGTGCGGCTTCAGTGCGGTGAGCGCCGCGAACGCACCCGCGGTGTAGGGTTTGTCCTTCTGCCTGAAGTGCAGGAACCCCGCGAGGCCGAGTAGCAGGAACCCGGTGTTCTGCCCGTAGGCAACGAGCCACCACGTTCCCGCGAACGAGATCGCCACGACTGCCGCGACCCAGCGGTGCTCGCGCGAGTAGGTGCGCCAAAGCAGATCGCAGGCGACGAACACCGACGCGAGTTGCAGCCCGACCCACAGCAGCGTCGCCCAGCGCGACGGTAGCGCGCCGAGCGGCATGTACACCGCCAGCGCCGGCGGCGGGTTCCACATCATCACCGCTTCGGTGCGCTCCGGCTCCGCAGTCCTCTGCTCCTTCAGCAGGTCGTTGGGGTGGTAAGGGTTGCCGCCGCGCAGGTTCACGCGGCCCGCTGCCCAGTATTCGAGGAAGTCTCGCGGGACGAGGAACCCCGGCGTGCGAACGACGATGTCCGCCACGAACGCGAGCGCCGCGCCGCCGACGAGAAGCACCAGCAGTGAGCGAACGCGCGGCGACATGCGGCTAGTGCGGGGGTAGGGCGCGGACGCGGCGCAGCGCGTCGGCGTCGTTGGTCAGATCGAAGACATACAAGCAGCCGGCGAGGATCGTGGTCGGTTCGCGCCCGCGCAGGAACGCGAACGTGTCCCGGTCGTTCAGGTAGATGCCGAGCAGGTTGTTCGCGCTGACCACGACGACGTGCCGCGTGGCGGTCAGGGGAATCGCTTCGCCGCCCGGCGCGCCCACGCGCCCGTATGTGGGGAGGGGGTGGAAGCGGATGCAATGCGCTTCGGGGCGGTCGGTGCCGAAGTACGACAGGTACACCGGGCCGAGGTCGTTCGCGCGGATGTACTCAGCGAGCGCCGGCAGCCCTTGCCCCCAGTCGAGGTTCGAGTCGGCCACGAAGCGCAGCGCCCCGCGCGGCCCGTCGGCGAGTTCGTTGAAGTACGCGAGCGGGTGCGGGTCGGATCGCGCCGCGGAGATACCGGCCCACGCGACGCACACCACAAGCAGCGCGCGCCCCGCGAGTCGGCAGCACGACCCGCTAGCAACCCCGGCCGCGAGCACATACACGAACGGCAGGACCGGCAGCACGACCCGCACACCGAGGTTCACGCGCGAGTACGACGCGAGCGCGAAGAACACCAGCGGCGGGATCAGAAGAAACGCCGCGCACGGAGCGCGCCGCAGTGCGGGCACAGCGAGCAGCGCCGCGCCCATCAGGCCGAGCGGGAGTTTCAGCGGCAGCAGCACGAGGAAGTAGTGATACCAGCCGGTGCGAGACCGTTCGCCGTTCAGGTACATCACGCCGTCGCCGTGGTCGGCGCGGGTGAGCTGGAACTTCAGCCCACGGCCCCACTGGTCGAAGTGGACGAAGCCATACGTCGCGGCCAGCGCGACGAGCGCGATCAGACCCAGGCGAAAGCCGAACTCCGCCGCTTGCCGGCTTCGCGATTTGCCCTCCGGCGCGCCGGGCAGAGCCAGCACGCCACCTCTAAGAACATACACCACACCGGCCGTGCCGAGGCCCGTGACCAGCGCGAGCGCGGAGAACTTCGCCCCGAGCGCGAGACCCAGCGCGACCCCGGCGGCGATCAGCAACCCGCGCGACGGAGCCGCAGTGTACTCCCACAGCAGATAGCACGTGAGCAGCGCGAACAGTGTCAGTCCAACGTCGGTGGTCAACACGCACGAGAGCGCGAGGAGGTTCGGGTCGCACACCGCGAACGCAACCGCGCCGAGGCCCGCGAGCCGTGCGTTCCACAGCCGGTACCCCCACCAGCCGGCGAGGAGCACCACGCCGCAGCCGAGCGCGAGGTTCACCCGCCGGGCCGGGTTCAGTAACTCGCGCGGAGCGCGCCCGGAACCGTAAAGGAAGGCGTTCGCGACGTGCCAGTGGTCGTCGTTGGTCGCGCTAGCGACATCACGCGGGTAGAGCGACTGGTCGCGGAGCGCGAGCGGCGCGGCCCAGAGCAGTTTCAACAGCGGCGGGTCTTCGCGGTTCAGCCGGAAGTTACCGGTCGTCCAGTACGAGTAGCCGGCCGCGAGGTGAACCGGCTCGTCGAACGTCGGGCCGTTGGCATCGAGAAACCGCTCCCCGCGCGACCAGAACCACGCGAGGAGAACGACGACGGCGAGGAGAGCGAGGAGGTTGCGGAGGGTCATGTGGTGGCCCTCGCCGCTTCAGAACCTACCCCCCCCGGCCCCCCCTCCCTGAAGGGAAGGGGGGAGAACTTCGGTTCAGCGTTCTGCGCGTCGCCAGACGTTGACAAGCTGCGCAGCTCTTTCTCCCCCCTTCCCTTCAGGGAGGGGGGGCCGGGGGGGGTAGGTTTCTTCAGTCCCCACGCGCCCAGCAGCACCAGAGGCGCGAACCAGACGTACCACTCCGACGATGTGGCACACAGCATCATCGCCAGTGACACCGCGTTGACACTCGCGAGCAACCCCACGCCGAGCGCGATCGCGCCTCGGTCGGTCATTCGCGCGGCGACCGCCAGCAGCGGCACCAGCAGCAGCACCAGATCGTAGCTCCACGCGCCGTAAGGCGCGACCAGCAACGAGAGGCCGATGAGCCACGGCACAGGCGACAATCGCGCCCCGCGCTTCGCGCACCACGCCGCGACCGCGATGCTCGCCAGCACGACCGGTACCCACTGCACCCAGAACGGCGAGCCGGGAACCGCCTGTCGCGCCCACCAGCCGATCAGCGGCGGCTTCCACTCCGACAGCGGACGGATGCGCGGGTCCGGCGGGCCGGTCACGGCCGCGAGGTAGTCGGCCCAGACGTGCGACGCGGCCAGCGTCGGCGGAACGCACATCAGCGCGCCGGTCACCACCGCGCCGAGCAACGCATTCCGCGCGAAGCCGCTTCCGCACGCGGCGCACAGCAGCCACACGCCGAGCGGCACGATCAGGTGCGGCTTGGTCGCGCACAGCGCGAGCGCCGCGCCCGCGAGGAGCGGCCGGTTCGCGCGGCTCGCGGCGACGAACCCGGCCACGCCGAACAGGACGATGGCCGTGAGCTGCGCGTTGCCGATCAAGAAGACCGTCGGCGCGAAGGTGAGGGCGAGTAGCACCGCGACCCACGCGAATCGCTTCGGGCCGTCGAACGCGCGCCACAGCAGGAGCGCGCTCGCCGCGATCAGCGCGAGGTGAACGAGTACCCACAGCCCGTAGGCGGCGCGGAAATCGAGCGCGCCGAACGGCATCAAGAACGTAAGCGTCCAGGGCGGGTTCCACGCGATCACCGCGAGGTCGGTCAGCCCGACCGCGGCCTGCGCGTCGCGCAGGTGGTCGCCGCTGTACGGGTTTGCGCCCTCGGTCGTGAGCTTCCCGGCCGCCCAGAACGCGGCGAAATCGACCGGCGCGCTCAGCCCGCCGCGGAACAGCTTGTTAAGTTGTGAGGCCCCGGCCAGCAGCGCGACGCCGACGCCCACCGCGACGAGCGCGCGGCGGAACGGCGATTGGGTCGCGGGCACCGGAATTGAGGCCATGCGAGAGCTTAGAACGCGGCCCGGTAGATGCCGAGGATTTCGTCCGCGCTCTGCGGCATCCGCGGGTTCACCCGCATCAGCCGCTTGATCGCGAACGCCTTCTCCGCGAACTCCGGCAGCATCTCCTCTTTCACGCCGATGTCGCGCAGCCGAAGCGGAATGCCGATGTCGGCGCGGAGCCTCTCGATCTCGCTGATCGTGGCTTCACCGCCTTGTGGGAAACCGTCAGGAATCCACGAGCAACCGAGCATTAGCCCGATGTTTGCCGTTTCGCGTTGCCGCTTCTCCAGATTGAACCGCATCACGAACGGCAACAGCAGGCCGTTGCCCGCGCCGTGCGAGACGTGGACCGCGCCGCCGACGGGGTACTCCATCGCGTGAACCAGCGCGACGCCGGAGTTCGAGAACGCCAGTCCGCCGAGGGTCGCGGCCAGTGCCATGCCGTCGCGCGCTTCGAGGTCGTTCCCGTCCTTCACCGCGCGGCGCAGGAACTTGCCGACGAGTTCGATGGCCTCGCGCGCCATCAAGTTCGCCATTGGATTGCTGCCCTGATACACGCTCTTCTCGCCGCTCGGTAGCGGGAAGTCGTCGTTGTTCACCGCGCAGAAGCCTTCGATGGCGTGCGTGAGGGCGTCGATGCCGGAGTCGGCGGTCACCTTCGGCGGGCAACTGACCGTGAACAACGGATCGACAATCGCGAACGCGGGGCGCAGGAACGGACTCAGGCACGAAACCTTGATGTGGTTCGCGGTGTCGGTGAACACGGCCGCCGCGGAGACTTCCGAGCCGGTGCCGGCGGTAGTGGGGATGCAGATGAGCGGCTTGACCGGCCCCGGCACGAGACAGTCGCCCTTGAAGTCGAGCGGGTCGCCGCCGTGCGCAAGGATCATGGACACGAGCTTCGCCGTGTCCATGTTGCTGCCGCCGCCCAGCCCGATCACCACATCCGGGTTGAACGCGCGCGCCGCGGTGATGCACTCGCGCACCAACTCGACGCCCGGTTCGGGCGTGATGCGGTCGAAGTGCCCGAAACTGACGCCGAGCGCCGTCAGCGGGTCGGTGGTCTGCGCGAGTAACCCGGCCTTCACCAAAATCGAATCGGTGACGATGAACGCGCGCTTCGCGCCGAGCCGCTCGCACGCGTCGCGCAGATGAACGCGGACCGCGTTCCGACCGAAGAACAGCGCGCCGGCGGAGGAGAAGGACCAAGTACGCATGGTTCGATTGCGGAGTGCGGAGTGCGGAGTGCGGAATCAAGACCCGTGATGATCCCGCGGTTGCCGGGTAGTATAAGCGGCGCGGGGTGACTGTCATTCCGCAATCCGAAATCCGCACTCCGCGATCGAACCATGCGAATCGGCATCCTCACCGTTTCCGACCGGGCCAGCCGCGGCGAGTACGCGGACAAGGGCGGGCCGGCCATCGTCGAGTTCCTGCGCGAGGCGCTCAGTTGCGAGTGGGAGCCCCGCGCGCTGGTTATCCCCGACGAGCAGGATCAGATCGAATCCACGCTGAAGGCGCTGTGTGACGACGAGGGCTGTTGCCTCGTGGTCACGACGGGCGGCACCGGCCCCGCGAAGCGCGACGTGACGCCCGAGGCGACTGAGGCCGTGTGCGAGAAGCTGCTGCCCGGCTTCGGCGAACTGATGCGCGCGGTGTCGTTGCGCAGCGTGCCCACCGCGATCCTGTCGCGCCAGACCGCGGGCGTTCGCGGCAAGAGCCTGATCGTGAACCTGCCCGGCAAGCCGACCGCGATCCGCGAGTGCCTGCTCGCGGTCATGCCCGCGATCCCGTACTGCATCGACCTGATCGGCGGACCGAGTTTGACGACCAACGAAGCTGTGGTGAAAGCGTTTCGACCCAAGACGTAAGCGCCGCTCGCGCGCACCAAGAAGGGGGCTTGTCATGCGCATCGCAATTGCTGTGCTTCTACTCTGTCCGGCGTTCGTCTCCGCGCAGACGGAAGACGCGATCAAGGACATCGAGCGCAAAATCGCCAACCTGAAAGCGGCGAAGTGGGTGCTGCAACAGGAGGCCGCGGACGGCGGGTTCTACCACGCGCCGCAAGACCCGAACATCGACGCGAAGCCGATCCCGAGTTTGCGCGCCACCAACGGCGCGGTCCGCGCGCTCAAGTACCTCGGGTTCCCGCAACTGAAGGGCGAGCGCGAGAAGCACGGGGCGTTCGTGCTGAAGTGCTACGACCCCAAGACCGGTGGGTTTGCGGAGATGGGCGGCAAGCCGGACGTCGTCATCACCGCCATCGGGGTCATGGCCGCGATGGAGTTGCAGGTGCCGAAGGAGAAGTTCGCAAAGGCGATGGACTACCTCAAGGAGAACGCCAAAACCTTCGAGGAGGTGCGCATCGCTGCGGCAGCGGTCGAGGCGTGGGGCGTGAAGGACTGCCCGTTCGATGTAGAGGGATGGCAGAAGGTCGCGTCGAAGTACGCGCAGGACAACAAGGACGAACCGAAGGACGGCGGTGCCCGCGGTGCCGGCTCGATCGCGGCCATGATGCTCCGGCTCGGTTACAGCTTCAGCCCGGTGGCCGTGACCGAGACCCGCGATCGCCTCCGCGACGGCCAGCGCGACGACGGCGGGTGGGGCAAGAAGGGCGAGAAGGGGTCGGATATCGAGACGACTTACCGCGTGATGCGGGCGCTAGTGTTACTGAAGGAGAAGCCGAAGGACACGAAGAAGCTGCGCGCGTTCATCGAGTCGCACCGCACCGCCGACGACGGCGGGTTCGCGATCAAACCCGGCGCGAAGTCGAGCATGAGCGGCGCGTACTACTGTGTCATCGTGTCGAAGTGGCTGGACGAGATGGAGACCGAGAAGAAGTGAATGGGCAGCAGAAGAAGCCGCACCTTTGCAAAGGTGCGGCTTGGGCACACTCACACGACCCCAGCAGCTTCCTTCGCCTTGCGCGCTTTCTTCGCCTTGATGAACGACAGCACGCACATCGCCACGAACACCACGCACACCAGGATCATCAGCTCGCCGGCAACGGCCGACTTCTTCGTCGGGTCGAAATCGCCGGTCTTGCTGTACTGGCGGATCAGCGGCATGAACCCGCCGAGCGCGCCCACGAGGCCGATCATCGCCGCGAGGTGCATGACGTGTTTGCGGAACTTCACGTTGAACGCCAGACCGCCGCACGCGATCAGGGCCGCGCCGATGAACGCCGGGATCAGCGCCGTCATCGGCGGCGGCTGCACGTCCGAAGTGCCGTAGCCCACGATCCCGATCAGGACCAGAAGCGCGCCGCAGATGATTGTCGGCCAGGCCATCATGTGTATCTCCGTTGGGTGTGTTCAGGCGGAACCGCGAGTGCCGTCGGAGATTAACTGTAGGACTTGCCGTACCAGTTCGTCCGGTCCTTCGACGTCCACCATCCAGGCGTCGATGAAGATCGAGAGCACGTCGGCCCCGGCGCGGAACCGGTGCAGGCCCACGCCCAGCGCCTCCCATTCGCCCTCGCTCGTCGCGCCGACGGCCCCGAGCGCGCTCAACAGGCGCTCGCGTGTGTCGTAGTCGTCGGACGCGCAGATGTCGGCTCGCATCGCTCTCCCTCGATCGGGATCACCGGCTCACTACGGATGTCGTATCCAACGCGGGCCAGCCGCGCGCCGCGCCCGCTCGCCGCGCGGGGCGAAGCTGATAGCCTAGTCCGCGGCTCCACTCCTCACGCGCGAGCGCACATGGACCTCTTCGCGATCACACTGTACACCCGCCAGGGCGACCGCATCCTGCTGCACGCGATGCCGGTGATGATCGTCGTGCTGTGCTGCCTCGCCATCGCGTACCGCTACTACTCGGCGTTCCTCGCGGCGAAGGTCGCGTGCCTCGACGACACCCGCGCCACGCCCGCGACGCGCCTCAACGACGGCCAGAACTACCACCCCACGAACAAGTGGGTGCTGTTCGGGCACCACTTCGTGGCCATCAGCGGGGCCGGGCCGCTGATCGGCCCGGTGCTCGCGATCCAGTACGGGTTCGCGCCGGGGCTGGTATGGCTGGTCATCGGCGTGTGCCTCGCGGGTGCCGTTCAAGACATGCTGGTGATGGCCGCGAGCGTGCGGCGCGACGGCAAATCGATTGCCGAAATCGCCCGCCACGAACTCGGTCGCCCGGCCGCGATCATCGCCTCGGTCGCGATCCTGTTCATCGTCATCATCGCCCTCGCCGGGTTGGGATTCGTGGTGGTGAAGGCCCTCGGCGGCGAAGAGGTGAAGCTCGCTGCCGGCACGCAGGTGATACTCCCGCGCGTCGGTGAATCAGCAATAGAAATCGAGAAAACGGACGCGGGTGTCGTGCTCGATTTCCCGCCCGGTTGCACGCTGCTCCAAGAGCCTACACGCACAAAGTTCACCAAACGTTCGGAAGCGTTCCGCGTTCGGTGTCCGAAAGCTCCGAACGTAGTCCGCCCAGTTAGATCAACGCTTCTCGCGGCTCTGCCCGGCAAACCCGACCCGAATTTCCATCAAGAGGAACCCGCGATTTACACCCTTCCCGCGGGCTGCACGCAGGTCGTGCCGGGCAGTTCGTGGGGCACGTTCACCATCGCGTGTACGATCCCGATCGCGCTGCTGACGGGGCTGTGGATGTACCGCATCCGGCCGGGGCGCGTCGTCGAGGCGTCGCTGATCGGTGGCACGCTCACACTGGTCGCGGTGGTGGTGGGCGAACCGGTCTCGCGGTCGGCCATCGCCCACTACTTCTCACTCACGCGCGAACAGACCATCCTCGCGCTCGGTGTCTACGGGTTCATCGCCGCTGTGCTTCCGGTGTGGTTGCTGCTTGGCCCGCGCGACTATCTCTCCAGCTTCCTCAAGATCGGTACGGTCGCGCTGCTGGTGGTCAGCGTGTGCGTCGCGAACCCGGCGATGCAGGCCCCGCCGGTGAACGAGGTGTTCATCAACGGCGGGCCGACGTTCCCGGGTCACCTGTTCCCGTTCGTGTTCATCTGCGTTATGTGCGGCGCGATCAGCGGGTTCCACTCGCTTGTGTCCAGCGGCACGACGCCGAAGATGGTGGAGAAGGAATCGCACATCCGCGGCATCGGCTACGGGGCGATGCTCATTGAGGGTCTGGTCGGCGTGGTCGCGCTTATCGCCGCCGCCGCGCTGCCGGCGGAGCTGTACTACGCGATCAACGTCCCCATCGATCAGGCCCCGAAGTACCAGAAGCCGCTCGACGAGGTGTACGCGAAGTACGGCGTGAACCTGCCGCCCCAAAGCAACGACCCGGCGCTCAAGGCGCAGCCCGACCCGCACGACCGCGACCTGGGCAAGATTGAAGAGAAGGTCGGCGGCGAGTCGCTGCGCGGGCGCACTGGCGGCGCGGTCACGCTCGCGGTCGGCATGTCGCTCGTCTTCGAGGACGCGTTCCGCTGGATCGGCGTCAAGGGCGAGGGACTACTGAAGTACTGGT
>SXHE01000061.1 GCA_005773755.1 Planctomycetia bacterium | reverse complement strand
TGGAGAGCGAGAACTTGGACCAACGCGTGTGCTTCGGGTGGTAAAATCATGGCGGCCGTCCGTGGGCGAGAGCCATGGGAGTTTCAGCAACCCTCATGCTACCTCACCACGGACGGTCACAGAATCGGCATCAGTCGAGCTTTGACCCAGTTGCTCACCGAACCGAAGCGAAGAGGATCATCGAGATTTACGACAAGGAGATCGCCGGGAAGTACGATGGAGGGTTCTTTATTTCGCTGAACCATCTAGTTCTGACCGAAATCGCACAGCCACTCTTGGAGTAAGTCACCACTCATAGCCCGCAATTGCGTGGCGCACGCAGACCGTCATCGGGTCCAAGGTGGTCGGCACGACGCAGTCGAAGCCGATTTCGGCTACCGGCACGAGGGTGCCATTAGAGAACGAGGTGAAGAAGGTGCGTGATCGGCTCGCGGGGAAGAAATGAGCCGTGGCAGGTGTGGGGGCAAACGGGAGGGCAAACGGGATGCGGACGGCAGCAGCCGAAAAACGAAAAAGCCTGCAAACCCTACGATTTGCAGGCTTTTCTTCAGCGAGGACGACGGGACTCGAACCCGCAACCACCGGATCGACAGTCCTACGCCGAACCTCACAAAGCCTCAGAAAAACAAGCAGTTCGGCGATTGCTGCGACAGCGGGCGTAGTGCCGGGCGTAGTGACGAGCAAGGCGAAGGGGGTATCCTCGACGCGGAACTGGCCGCGCTCTTGGCCGTGTGGCCGAACCTGCCTGCCCACATCCGCGCCGCGATCCGGGCGCTGGTCGGGGCCGTTGTCACCACGTCAAGCGCCGATTGATGCCGCGACCGGCGCGCGGACGCGCGCCGCCCTGAACCCGACAACCGAGGGGCCGACGATGAGTGAACCGACCGAAACGCCGGGACGCGACACATGCGACAGAATGCTAAGAAATGTTGACCCGCCCGCCCTGAGCGAGCGCCAACTGCGGTTCTTGGCCGCGTTCGCGGAACGCCCGACAATCGCCGTAGCCGCGCGGCTCGCGTGCGTTCACCGGGCAACGGTCCACCGCTGGCTCAAGAACGCCGGCTTCGCTGCCGCGTTGGGGGCCGCTTACGAAGTGTTTTTCCGGGCGAACCGGGCGAAGGCGCTGGCGGAGGAAGCCGTTCGCCGGCACTGGCGCGAAGAGCGCGAACTGGAGCGCCGCCCGATGCGCTGCCACTTCCTGGCGCTCGCCCGCGCCGCGAAACGTCACTAGAACCCCGCACGGTTGCGCACCTCGTTCGGGGTGCGCGCCGAACGCACGGCTACACGCTGCTACGCCACCAACACGAGGGCAACAGGGGGATGCGCAAGACCACGAACACCTACGCCCACACAAACCCGCACGGGCTGACGCTGGCGCAACAGAACGCCGTCGATCTGCTCGCCGCCGGGAAGAACGACACCCAGACGGCCGACGCGCTGAAAGTGAATCGCGTCACGGTCACGCGCTGGCGTCTCTACTCACCGGAGTTTCGCGCCGCCCTAGCCGACCAACGCGCCGCGGTCTGGGGCGCGTCGGCCGACTGGTTGCGGGCGCTACTGCCGAAGGCGCTCGACACCCTGGCCGACGCGCTGGAAGAATCGGACGCCGCCGACCGGGTATCCGTCGCGCTGGCACTGCTGAAACTCGCCGGCCCGCTCCCGCTCGTGCCGACCGAACCCACCGACCCGGAAGAGTACGTCCGCGCAGAAGTCGAAGCCGAACGCGAACGGGAGCGAAACGCGAACGAATCCCTCGACGCGATGTACGACCTTCTGCCCACCGATGCGCACGAGAAGGCCGTGCGGAAGCGGCTGGCGCGACTGGCCCCACCGACCGACGTGCCCGCGGCCGGTGTCTGACCGTTCTCCGCGCCGGCCGAATGTCGTTCGTAGTAGACGCGCGCCTGAGAAACCCTGAGGCGCGCTGTGCGTGTTCTGCGCGACTTGGAAACGCTAAGGGTTTGCCACCGCCCCCCATCGTAGGTTCTTCCGGCGGTTCCCGAAGTCGAACCCCGCACCGGGAGCCGTCGGGCTTGTAGACAGACAGTTTCGCGTCACCACTGCGAGTACACAGCATGAGCGCCGTCACATACGCCCGCTACCAAGCGACCGCGGAAGAGCGCTTCCGGCGGTTGCTCTCCGCGTGGCTCGCAATGCTCACGCCCGACGGTTGGACGGGTGGCGTTGCGGACCTGTTCGCGGCGCTGGACGAGTTTGAGCGAGCCAAACACTTCAGTGCGTTCATCCCAACCGGGAGCGCACTGACAAAGGCACTTCTCCGCAACGAACAGACCATCCGCGCAGCCGGGTTCGCACTTCGGAGCGGGCGCACGAAGTCGGCGCGGTTCGTCGCCATCAAGCCGAGTAATCGGACCGAGTGATGGGTCACGTCAGCCGCTTGTTCTGTGCTTCAATGTGACAAACGCTTGGCACAATGGCGCTTTATCCGGCCCTTCTTGCTTGCTAACTTTGCGCGGTCAGCGTTAGACTGCACCTCGCTGACCGCCCCCGAACCGTTCGTCACAGGCTGCGATGTCCACCAAGCAAGGCGACCTGTTCTCACCGATCCACAACAGCGGCGTGTTCTCTGCCCACTGGCTCGAAAACCGGCTGACCCTCGAACCGGAATGGCACGAAGTAGGAGACGAAGTAAATGAGTCACTTGCCCGCGTCCTAAAGCTGTGGGACAAGGAGAAAGACCGCGTTGAAAAATATGGCACCGAAGCGCCGCTCGAACAGGCTTTCATTCAGCCCGTGTTGTTGGCGCTCGGATGGAAGATGAAGTATCAAACTTACCTTCAAGGCCGCGAACCGGATTACGCTCTGTTTCTGACTGAAGCAAACCTCGACGCGGCTCTGAACACCGATTACAAGACCGACGAGTTCTGGACACCCGCCGCTGTGGTTGCGGATGCGAAGAAGTGGGATTTGCCGCTCGACAAGAAGGTGGGCAGCGGGGCAAAGAAGGAGTATCCGCCGGAACAAATCGAGTGGTATTTGGACCGCAGCCGGAAGTCGTTCGGCATTATCACGAACGGCCGGTTGTGGCGGTTGATCCCTCGCGAACTCGGCGCACACCAGCGGCGATTTCGGACCTACTACGAGATCGATTTGGTTTCGATCTTGCGTGACAGGACGGGGGACGAACTCAGTTTTGAAGCAGTCGCGGACTTCCGGCGTTTCTTCCTCTTCTTCGGCCCGGCCGGGTTCACGTCGCGCGATGGACGCAAGCCGTTTGTCCAGCGCGCGATTGAGGGCAGTTCCGAGTACCGGCTCGGCGTCAGTGAGGGGCTGAAGGTGAAAGCGTTCGAGGCGCTTCGTCTCTGTATCGAAGGCTTCCTCGCGTTCACGCCGAACAAGCTGGACCCCAGGGCTTACGCACTATGAACCGCTGACGGCATAGGGGTTTGCGGCTACACCGAGGGTATCAGGAGGATACCCGATGTCCCTGTCGCTGACCACCGTGTTCGCGGACTTGCCGGACCCGCGAATCGAGACGGCCAACAAGC
>SXHE01000658.1 GCA_005773755.1 Planctomycetia bacterium | reverse complement strand
GTGCGCGAGGTGATCTCGGTGAAGGGCGCGGCCGACGTGGTCGAGGAGGTGCTGGTGACGCCACGCGGCCCGGTCCTCACGCCGCTGCTTCCCGACGTCCCGTTCACGCTGTCGCTGTCCGCGATCTGGCTCCAGCCGCGCCCGTTGGTGGGGGTCTTCGGCGTGCCGGGCGCGCGCTCGTTCGACGAGTTCCGCGCCCACTTTACCGCGTGGCCGGTGCTGCCGCTGACCGTGCTCTACGCCGACACGAGCGGCACCATCGGCTGGCAACTGGTGGGCGACCTGCCGACCCGCACCGGCGGCAACGGCCAGCTGCCGCGACCCGCCGACGCGCCCGACAGCGGTTGGACCGGCACCGTGCCGTTCGACCAGATGCCGTTCGCGGTCAACCCGGACTGCGGCTACCTCGCGACCGCAAACGACGCGCCGCAAACGAACGGCGCGTGGCTCGGCGCGGACTTCATCGACGACTACCGCGCGCGGCGCATCCGCGAGCGCCTCGCAGCGCGCGATTCCGGTTGGACCGCGGCCGAGGTTGGCGCGATCCAGATGGACGTGCAGTCGATCCCGTGGCGCGAGATGCGCGACGCTGTGCTGACGCTCACGCCGTCGGACGTTGACGCGCGGTGCGCACTCGACCTGCTCGCGCCGTGGGACGGGCAGGTGACGACGGACTCGTCGGCCGCCGCCGTGTTCGAGTTGTTCACGGCCGAAATGTGTGTGCGCGTGGCGCGGGCCAAAGCGCCGGAGGCGTGGGAAACCGTGCTGGGCAAAGGCGCGATGGGGTTGCTCGGCGGGAACCTGTTCGGCGACCGCCGCGTCGCGCACCTGTCGAGGTTGGTGCGCGAACAGCCGGCGGGTTGGTTCCCGTCGTGGTCCGCCGAGATGGAAACCGCGCTCGCGGCGGCAGTGCGCGAGTTGCGCCGCGTCGCGGGGCCGGGGCCGGGGTTCTGGGCCTGGGGCCACCTGCGCACGCTGCGCCTCGAACACCCGCTGTTCGGCAACCACAAGTGGCTCGGCCCGGCGTTCAACCGCGGGCCGGTGCCCTGGGGCGGCGACTGCAACACCGTCAGTCAGGCCGGCGCGCTGCCGCTGAAGCCCACCGACCACACGCACAACATCTCCAACCTGCGGTGCGTGTTCGACCTGGAGAACCTGGCGCTGAGCACCTTCGTGCTGTGCGGCGGGCAGAGCGGCAACCCGCTGTCGCCGCACCACGCGGACCAGTTCCCGCTGTGGCAGCGCGGCGAATCGGTCACGCTCCCGTGGGACCAAGCCGCCGTGATCCGCGCCGCCGTGGACACGCTGCGACTCCTCCCAGGCGAGCGAGGGGCGTGAGCCTCCCTGTTCTCGCGAAACGAACAGGGGGCTCACGCCCCCCGCTCGCCAAATCACGGCTTCTCGAACAACTTCGCGTCCAGCTTCACGGCGTCCTTCGCGTCGGAGAGCGTGGCCTCGATCATCGTCTTGCCGTCGCGGACGATCTTCAGCTTCGTGAACCGCTGCTTACCGCCGGCTACCTTGTAGTCCGAGTAGTACGCCTCGTCGGGCACTTCCTTCCACTTCTGGAACTCGTCCTTCACGGTCGTTTCGGACTTGACCAGCAGGCCGCTGTCCTTGTCGAAGTAGAGGGTGATGGCGCGCTGCTTGTCGCGCGTCACCGTCACGGCAACCGCGGGCTTGCCGGCCACGTCCTTGCCCTTCGCGGTCGCCAGCGTGAAGCCCTTGTCCGCGACCAGCGGCGACAGCGACGCGACCCACAACTGGTACACCTCGCCGCGCACGTAGTCGAGCTTCTCGCCGGTGATCTCGCGCACCTTGTCGCCGTCGGTCTCCCACGCCTTGTCGCCGTTCACGACGACGGTGATGGTGATCTTCAATTCGCCGAGGGTGCCGACGAGCGCGAACCGGTACTTGTCGGGGGCCTGGAACGCCCAGTCCGCGGTGTACGGCAGCGCGAACCCGCCGCCGGTGAACTTGCCCGCGTCCTTCCACGTCATCGCGGCGAACTTGCTGTCGGGCTTGTCGCCGCGGGCCTTGATCGCCTTCTCGATGAGCGCCTTTGCGTCGCCCGCATCGTCGGCGCGAAGCGCGGGAGTGAACGCGAACACGACCGCGACCGCGGCCAGAGCGTAACGCATGGGATAACCTCAAAGGGGAAACGCCCGGCGGTGGTACCGGGCCGTTCAGATGATGGTAGCGATGCGCGCGTGAGAAAAGGTCGGTTGCCAACGGGTCACGGCTTGTAGACCGGCTTCTCGAACAGCTTCGCGTCGACCCGCTTGAGGAACGTGTGGTCCGACAGCGTGGCCTCGTACTCGTCGCCCCCGCCCGTGAGCCAGCGTCGCTTGGTGTACACCTGCCGCCCGTCGACCTCCTTGTACCCGCTGTAGAACGCCTCTTCCAACACCTCCTTCGCGTTCGGCGGGGCGAGCAGTTCCCGCACCAGCGCCTCGCGCTTCACCAGAAGCCCGCTGGCTTTGTCGAAGTACAGTGTGGCGATGGTGCGCTTGCCGCTGCTGACGCGCACCCCGACCGCGGGCTTGCCGGCCACGTCCTTTCCCTTCGCCGTGCCCAGGGTGAAGTCGGTACCCGCGAGCGGCGTCAGCGTCGTGATCCACTCCCGGTGGATCATCGCCAGCCCGTTGGCCTTCTGGTCGTCCTCCAGCTCGTAATCGTTCGCGCCCGTGAGCGTCTGGACCTTCTCCCCGTTCACGACGTACACGAGTTCGTGTTCCTGCTTGTCGATGGTCAGGACGAGGTGGTAGCGGAACCGGTCCGGCGGCCGGAACGTCCAGGTGGCCGCGACCCGCAGCTCGCTCTTGTCGGCCTGGGGCACCGTGCCGCGCTCCTTCCACTGGACCGCGAGTTTCTCGTCGCCCGGCTTGAGGCCGTGTGCCTTGATCGCCTTGTCGATGACGGCTCTCGCATCGGCCGCGTCGTCGGCCCGCAGCGCGGGGGCGGAGGAGAGCAGGGCCGCGACCATTGCCAGGGCGTAACGCATGGGAGCACCTCATCACGGGCCTTCTCGCTGCGCGGACGATTTCGCGCTATTCCTAGACGAGTGAGAGGGGTGAGAAGTTTCCAGCGTCAGCAGCGCGAGGTCGACTGTTCCGGCGCTTGCGGCGCGCTTTACGTCGGCCAGCGGTAGGTGGCGGGGTCCATCATCCGCCATGCCGCGCGCATCTTCGCCCACGCGCCGCGCCAGAAGCGTCGGAACGTGAACCCGCCGGCGCGCAGCGCGCGGCGGTGGCCCGCCCATACCGCCAGCGTGATGCCGGTGAACAGGAACCGGTGCGCGCCGGCCGTCAGCCACCGCAGCACCCGCCCGCGCCGCCGATGAATGAGCGCCAGTTGCTCGCACTGGAACCGGATGTGGGGAACTTCGTCGCGCAGGAGCTGCTCGCAGATGCGGCGCAGGATGGCGGACCCTGTTGCCCGGCGGACGGCCGCGTAGTAGAGCAGCGCGTGAACTTCGATGATGACGACGATTGTGGCCCACACTTCCATTCGCGTGAGGAAGTGACGGAAGACGCGGAACAGTGAGTCGCCGAGGTCGCGGGTCGCGCGCGGCACGCCGGCCGCGTCGAGGAACAGGCCGAGCGTTTCCCCGTGCCGCTGCTCCTCCGCGATGAACAGCCGGATGACGTCCACGAAGTCGGGGTCACCGATCCGCGCCGCGTGCTTCTCCGCGGTCCGAATGAGGGTCGTGCCCTCGGATGTTTCACCGAGTTGCCACGCGCGAAGCGAATCGACGATCTTGGCCAACTCTTCCGGCGTGACGCCCGCCCCGGCGTCCCACGGAATCGCGAGCAACCGCTCCCGGTTCGCGCGGAAGTACGCGACCCACTCCGCCGACGTGCGCGCGACCCGCAGGGGCGGGGCCGCGGGGGAGCGGGCCTCTTCCGTGGTGAGGGTCAGGGCTTCTACCATCGCGCTCCGCATGACGATCTCCTTGAGTGTGGCAGATAACTTGGTATTGCAAAGTAAATGGGGAAGAGAAAAGCCGCTTGCGGCTCCGCGAGTTGATCGCGAGGTCGCAAGCGGCCTGTGTTACTCCTTACGGATGCCACCGTCGAAGCTGCGATACCAAAGGCACAGGGGGAAGCCGATCACCAGTGCCACGACCGCCAACTGCGATGCGGTGAGCAGTGTGACCGCGAACGCGCTCGCGTTCGTCAGCGGCCCGTCGGCCACTTGGTTCACCGCGCTCAGCGCGATCAGCCCGGCGATGATGTGCCCGATGAGGACGTACTGCGACAGCGCGACAACGACCCCGCCAACCACCAGTGGCCCGCGCAGCGCGCTCAGCCGGGCCACGGCGAAGTGGCCGAGCAGCCACACGACGATGACACCGAGACACATTCCCATCTGCCCGCCGTTCGCGGTCACCGTGGCACCGAACCAGAGCGGGACCACTAGGTTTACGAGCAGCACCGCGCCCCAACCCCAGAGCCAATTGCAGTCACAGGGCACGGCACGCGCGCCCAGCTCGCGACTCCTGCGCCACTGGTTTACGCACGCGACCAGAACCGACACGAACCCGATCAGTAGCACGAACAGAACGAAGACGACCACAGCGCCGCCGGTCGCGGGCCGGTCGCCGGGCGGCAGTCCCATTAGTATGCCAGTTCGGTTCATGGCCGCTCCTATGCTCCCGCCAAGCCCGGATTGACCTGCTTCGCGCTCGCGCCGTCCTCTTGCGCGGCGGCGTCGCGGAGCACCTTTTCCAGTTGCGCGAGGTACTCGCGGAACCGCTTGCGGCCGGTCGCCGTCAGCGCGCACGTCGTGAGCGGGCGGCGGCCCTCGTAGCCTTTGGTAATCTTCACCAGTTTGGCCTCGTCGAGCACGTCGAGGTGGCGGCTCAGGTTGCCGTCGGTCAGGTCGCACAGCCGCGCGAGTTCGCCGAACGACAGCCCCGTCGGGTGCGTGATGAGGGCCGTGAGGATGCCGAGCCGCGCCTTCTCGTGCAGCACGCGGTCGAGTCCCTCGTATGCGAACCGGCCCGCGTCCGCGTCGGGTTCGTTGTCAGGCATTGCCCTCTCCTCCGGTTCCCAGCCACAGGGCGAGCGCGGTCAACAGGTGGCCCGCGCCGAACACGCCGCCGACGCACCAGCCGGGCGGTTCCGGCGGCTGCCACGCGAGCAGCGCCCCGCCGGCGAACACATAACCGACGCCGACGACGCCGACCGCGCGCGGCAGGTGCGGGCGCACCGCGACCACCCCCAGCCCGAACACCAGCGCCCACAGCCCCGGCAGCAGCGGCACCAGCGCGTCGGAACGGGCCAGCGCCGCGGTGAGCAGCGCGCCGGCCAGCACGCACGGGAGGAACTGGCCCATCACGCGGCGGGTGCGGCGGCGCTCGAAGTCGTCTTCGCGGAACAGGTACGAGCGGACCGCCGCGCCGAACCCGATCAGCGCGCCGGCCGCGCCGATCGCGGACCAGTACCACACGAACGCGCGGGCGTCGCCGGGCGGCACCAGCCACCGCTGCGCCGCCGCCGCGAGCAACCCGGCGCACCCCACGAGCGCGACCGCGGGCACGCGGAACCCGCGATACACCTCGCCCTTGGTGAGCTGGTCGTGGATGCGGTCGAGTTGGTCGAGCGCGTCGCGAACGAGCATGGGCCGGTTTCCGGCAGGGGCCGTGGGATTCGATCGAGGGGGCAGTATACTTGGCGGTACAAAGTGATGTCAAGAGGGGAAACGCGAATCGACTCTCGCTACGGGAGCGTGGCGTCCGAGTGGGGTGCGGCCGGGAGCCCGATGGTGAACTTGGTGCCGCGGCCGGGGGTGCTCTGCGCCTCGATGGTGCCGCCGTGCGCGCGGACGATCTTCCGTGTGGTCGCCAGGCCCAGCCCGCTGCCGTCGGGCTTGGTGGTGTGGAACGGCCGGAACAGCTTCGCCATCACCTCCGGCTCGATGCCTACGCCGGTGTCGATCACCTCCAAGATGACCATCGGCCCCTCGGTCCTCCCGATCAGGGTGAGCGTGCCGCCGTCGGGCATCGCTTGCTCCGCGTTCAGCATCAGGGTCAGCAGCGCCTGCTCGAACAGGTCGGCGTCCAGGTGAACCGCGGGCAGGTCGGGCGCGGGGAACCAGTTGATCTCGACGTTCCGCTGCCGCGCGGTCGGGGCCAGGAAGTCGATCATGCGCGACACGACCGCGTCGAGCGTGGTGGGCTTGGCGCGCAGCTCGCGGAGCCGCGCGAACCGGAGGAAGTCGTTGGACAGCTCGACCAGCTTGCGGCACTCGCCGGACAGCCGGCCGACGCGGTCCAGGGCCCGGCGCTCGCGCGGGGTCTCCGCCGTCTCGAAGTCCTCGGCCAGCAGTTGCAGGTTGAGCGAGAGCGTGCCCAGGTGGTTCTTGATCTCGTGAATGAACCCGGCGGCCAGTTCCGCGATCTCGCGCGGCAGATCGGTGGTGGGGTCGTGCATGGCGGCGGCTCCGCGGCCCGGGGCGCGGCCGCACACCCAATCTACGCGGCGCGGCACTCTTGAAAACGCGCGCCCGGTTGCAATCCTAAACAGCATCACCCCGGCCTCTCCGCGTCTCTACTCCGGGTTCCTTCTCTTCCTTTTGGATTGCGCCATGGCGGACCCCATTCGCGGCAAACTCGGCATCGTGGTCGGCGGCGGCCCGGCACCCGGCATCAACGGCGTCATCAGCTCGGTCACCATCGAGGCCATCAACCGGAACCTGGAAGTCGTAGGAGTACGCGACGGGTTCAAGCACCTCGCGGCCGGCGACTTCTCCCAGGTGCGCGGCCTCACGATCCCCGACGTGGCTCCGTACTACCAGCGCGGCGGCTCGCTGCTGGGCACCAGCCGCACCAACCCGGCCAAAGAACCGGCGCACATGGCCTCGGTGCTCGACGGGCTGAGCAAACTGGG
This sequence comes from Planctomycetia bacterium, assembly GCA_005773755.1. GTDB lineage: Bacteria > Planctomycetota > Planctomycetia > Gemmatales > Gemmataceae > Gemmata. The sequence continues at coordinate 1,898 of SXHE01000658.1, read as the reverse complement.
CGTCAAGTACCTGGTCACCATCGGCGGCGACGACACCGCGTACAGCGGCTCGCAGGTGTACGCCCACGCGAAGGGCACGATCAAGGTCGCGCACGTGCCCAAGACCATCGACAACGATCTGCCGCTGCCCCCCGGCATCCCCACGTTCGGGTTCGAGACCGCCCGGCACTACGGCGTGCAGGTGGCCCGCAACCTGCACGAGGACGCGAAGACCACCACCCGCTGGTACATCGTCATCGCGATGGGCCGGGCCGCCGGGCACCTGGCGCTGGGCATCGGCAAGGCGTCGGCCGCCACCGTCACGCTGATCGCCGAGGAGCTGAAGGGCAAAGAGGTCTCGCTCGAACTGATCTGCGACATCATCATCGGCTCGATGATCAAGCGCAAGGCCCAGGGCAAGAGCTACGGGGTCGCGGTGCTGGCCGAGGGGCTGATGGAACTGATCGGCGAGAAAAAGCTGCGCGAAATCATGGAGAAGAACCCCGGCAAGTTCGGCACCATCGAACTGGACGCGTTCGGTCACCTGCGGCTCGGCGAGATCGAGTTCGGTCGGATGATCCGCACCATGATCGCGGCCCGGCTCAAGGAACTGGGCCTCAAGTTCGACATGGTCGACAAGGACCTGGGCTACGAGCTGCGGTGCGCCGACCCGATCCCGTTCGACGCGGAGTACACCCGCAACCTGGGGTACGGGGCGGTGAAGTTTCTCATGTCGCCGGCCGCGGACACCAACGGCGTCGTCATTACCTTCGTCGGCGGCAGCATGGTGCCGCGGCCGTTCCCGGAGATGATCGACCCGACCACGAAGAAGATGCGCACCCGGCTGGTGGACACGAGCGACGAGACGTACGAAGTGGCCCGTCGGTATATGATCCGACTGGAGCCGAGTGACCTCGACGACGCCGACCGGCTCGCGCGCCTCGCAGCCGTGGTCAAGCTGCCCCCGGCCGAGTTCCGCACGCGGTTCGAGTACCTGGTGCGGTAGCAGTGGTCCGTGTCAGTGGTTAGTGGGCAGTGAAAGACAGAAGACCGGAACAGTTCTCGCTCCGGTCTTCTGTCTTTCACTGCCCACTCTTTCGGGGAATAAATCCCTCCGGTTCGGATCACATCTGACAGAACGCACACGTCACAGACTGACGCTCAACCGGTACACAAAAGGGTGTCCCATGTGGTACGGCTATGCCGCCGACGCGCTCGTTGCTATTCACCTGGCCTACGTCGGGTACGTTGTGCTGGGGCAGGTCGCGATCATCGTCGCGGCCCCGATGAAGTGGCAGTGGGCGCGGAACCCGTGGTTCCGGTTCTCGCACCTCGCGGCCATCGTGTACGTCGCCTACGAGGAGTTCGCCGGGCTTCGTTGCCCGCTGACCGTGTGGGAGGAGAAGCTCCGGGCGCTGGGCGGTCAGCCGATGGCGAGCGGCGAGACGTTCATGGGTCGCATGTTCCACGACCTGCTGTTCTACCCGGACACGCCGCACATCGTGTTCGCGGTCGGCCACGTCGCGTTCGCGGTGCTGGTGCTGCAAGCGTGCATCATGTACCCGCCGCGCTGGTTCCGCACCGGCGGGAAGAAAGCCGCTGTGCCGGTGCCGATGAGCGCGTAAGGGCAGTTGGTGGGAACGAAAAAACCGCGCCTGCGCCCCGAAGGGCGCAGGCGCGGTACGAAGCGCCTCGGCTCAAATTACTTCGGCAACACCGCGATCGCGCCGGTTTCGCTGATGAACAGCAGGTTGCCGGTGCGGTTGTCCTCGAACACCTCGATGCCGTACTTCTTGGCCTTGTCGAAGTCCTTCTCGCCGCCCTTACGGGCCCGCAGGGCCATCGCGCTCTTCCAGTTCACGCCCTTCGCGTCGGCCATCTTGCCGAGCGGGGCCGTCGCGACCGAGCCGGACTCGGTC
>SXHE01000657.1 GCA_005773755.1 Planctomycetia bacterium | reverse complement strand
TGTCGCTCACGCTTCCGGCTCGTCAACTCGTCAACGCGCGAGGTGTTCGAGCACGAACTGCGACCACGTCTCGAACGCACTCAGGTCGGCAATCAGTTCCGCGAGCGTCGCGAACCCGCTGTCGGCAAGGGCGTCTTCGCGGGAGTGGGCGGACGGCGATTCGAGCTCGAAGACGTGAACCGCGCCCAGGTGGACGCTGCCGACTGGTGTGCGGTCGTCGTTGATGAAACCGATGCAGCGCTCCGTGAACCCGCAGCCGAGTTCCACTTCCTCCGTCAGTTCGCGCATCATGCCGGTCTGGTACGGGTCGATGCCGCCAGCGGCGTCGGCCTCGCTGATGTGGCCGCCGATACCGACCGAGCGCAACGCTTCCAGCCGCTTCTCCGTGCCGCTCGCGCCGCGCCGGTAGTGGAATACCAGGTCGCCGCACCGCAGCACGATGTACGGGATGAGTTGCTTGAACGCTGGGTCCGTTTCGACCTCGTAACGCGGGCGGAACGAGAACGCGGTCGGATCGAGGACGGCTGCGCGGTAGGCGTCGTCTGCGGCCCGCAGGCCGTGGAAGTACCCCGCGGCGCGGAAGTTCGCCGTGGGGATGACGAGAACCTTTTCGTCGAGGGGCATGGGAACCTCTGCGCCGCTCGCGGCTTCGCGAGTGGCGCTCAAAAGGCGAACTTCAACACAGCAGCCACGACCAGCGCGAAGGTCAGCATGTAGAGTCCGAGCCTGATGGTGTCGTCGGCGGTTCGTCGGGCCAGCAGTTTGCGGAGGGCGGTGCGGTCGCCGCTTTCGATGGCGAGTTGCAGGCTCAGCTCGTAGCTGCTTTGCGGGTAGTCGCGTATCACGTCTTCGGTCAGAACGCGCACGCCGTCGCGCTTCGTCGGCAGCGTTGGGCCGGTGGCCGCGTGGAAACCGAGTTCGTCGGAGAACGCGAACGTCGCCGGCCACAGGTCGCAGCGCGAGCGATCTGGGAGCAGTTGCCACAGGTCGCGAATCAGTTTCTCCGCCGGTTCGGTGCGTTTCAAGAGCACACGGTTGCCGTCCACGAGTGCCTGCGCCGAACCGAGGAGCAGCGACACGTCGCCGGCTTTCAGGATCGCGTCGAGCTGTTCGAGCGTGCGCTCCGGCAGCACTTCCATCGGCCACGCGAGATCGGCCAGCGGGCCAGTTGCGGACCAGTCGGGCGGGTAGCGGTCGGAGATCGCGAACGGGTCGCCGAGGTAGAGGTACAGTTCGCGCGCGAGGATCAGGAAGCGGAAGCCGAGCGCCCCGTTCGGGCGGTCCTCGACGCGCACCACCGCGACGTGCTTCTTCCCGAAGGGGCAGGCGAAGTGCGCCTGCGGGCACGCGACGCCGTCCGGCCGCGCGCCGAACAGCACCGCGATCCGCTCCGCCTCAGGCTCGTCCAGATCGGGCGTGTGCGCGACCACTCGCACGCCGCGCGCGTCGCCCAAAACAATCGCGTGCTGAATCCGCAAGTCGGGCGTCATGCGGTCCCCAGCACGTCAGCCATCTTGATTACCCGGTGTTCGGTCGCGGCGGCGAAGACGGCTTCGCACAGCGCGATGGTTTCGATGTTGTCGCGCGCCCCGATCCCCGGCTCGGTGCCGTTTTCGACGGCGACCAAGAGCTGCGCCATCGTGCCGACGAACGCATCGGGGAACCACACGTCGTCCCAGCGCGGTCGGAGCCAGCACCCCGGTTGCTGCCGCGTGCTGAGTTCCAGCGTACTCGGCTCGCGGGCCGGGTACTTCGGCCAGCCGATGGTGCCCTGCATCAGCCCGTCCGTGCCCTCGATCCGCCACCGGATGCCGATGTCGCCAGCGACGCCCTCCTTGCTCGGCCCAGTCCACACGTCGTCCCACGAGGCGGCGCGCGCGCCGCTGGCGTATTCGAGGATGTACAGGTTGATGCCGTCGCGGTGCGGGAACGTCGTGCGCGGGTCGGGGCGCGTCGAGGCCAGCACGCGCTCCGGCGTGCCGAGCCAATAGCGGAAGGTGTCGAGGTGGTGAATGCTCATCACGAACGTGGACAGCGACGGCAGCCCTTCGGCCCACGGCATCCAGTGCGGGATCGCCCGCATGTCGATCGTCGCCAGCACCGGCTCGCCGATCCACCCGCGGTTCAGCACGTCCTTCGCGGCGCGCACAGACTGGTCGAGCCGCATGTTCTGGTTCACCGCGAACACGATCCCGGCGTCGGCGCATCGGGCCACGAGGTCGCGCGCGTCGGCCAGCGACAGCGCGAGCGGCTTCTGCGCGAGGATGCCGCGCAACCGGCCCTTGCCAAGCTCGACCGCTTTGCGGATCACGTCGGGCTGCGCGTCCGGCGGCACGGCGACATCGAGAACCTCGATGCTGTCGTCCGCGAGCAGCGCATCAATGCTGTCGTACACCTTCGGCACCGAGTGCCGCTCCGCGGCTTCGCGCGCCGCGCTCACAGTGCGCGAAGCAATGGCGACGGGGTTGAAGCCCGCGTTGCGGTACGCAAGCAGGTGGCAGTCTCTCATGATGAACCCGGCCCCGACGCACCCGATGCGCCAGTCCATGCGCCGCGGTAGGGCCGGGCGGTAGTTCAGCCCGAGCGCGGAGTCAGAAGAGAGGGGCGTAGGCATCGTGGGTCAGCTCGTCCAGTAAATCCGCAATTTTTACTTGACACTTGTTCATGTGTCGCCCATAGTTCAAATACGAGCGGAAATCGCCCTCGCACTACGTGCCCGCCAGCACGCGCAGCTCTTTTGGCAGGGGGAAGTTCACGTCTTCTTCGCGCACGATGCGCGTTTCCACGGTCGCGCCGAACTTCGTTTTCAGGTACTCGATGCAGTCCTGAACGTGCTCCTCCGGGGCGCTGGCCCCGGCGGTTACGAGTACGGTGTCGGTCGGCCGGAACCACTCGTCGCGCAGTTCGGTGACGCGGTCGATCAGGTACGCGGGCTTGCCGCTGGTGCGGGCGATTTCGGCGAGGCGCTGGCTGTTGGAACTGTTCTGACTGCCGAGCACCAGCACCGCGTCCGCTTCGATCACGAGCTTCTTGACCGCGTCC
>SXHE01000060.1 GCA_005773755.1 Planctomycetia bacterium | reverse complement strand
GCGGTCGTCGCGGCCGAAACCGAGCGCGACCCGCACGATATCCTGCACCTCCTCCTTCGCATCGAGCAGCAGTTCGGCCGTGTGCGGAGCGAACCCAACTCGCCGCGCACGCTCGACCTCGACCTGATCCTGTACGGCGACCGCGTGATTTCCACGCCGGACTTGACGCTGCCCCACCCGCGGATGCACGAGCGCGCGTTCGTGCTGGTGCCACTGGCTGAGATCGCTGAGGATGCCGTTCATCCCACGCTCGGGAAGAGCATCCAAGAGTTGATCGAAGGGATCACGTCCTGGGGCGATGTGCGAGCAGTTCCAGAACCGCAGAGGGTCGTAGCAGGAACCCTCGACGGGCTGCGATGTCTCATCACGGGGTCCACATCCGGCATCGGCGGGGCGATTGCGAGTGCCTTTATCACAGAAGGGGCCGAAGTCATCACGCACGGCCGACAGCAACTCTGGGGGGGCCGGCAGCACGGCCACCGAATTGCCGATCTGCGCGACCCGGCGCAGGTGGACCGGCTCGCGAGCGAAGCGTGGGACGCACTCGGCGGCCTCGACGTACTCGTGTGCAACGCCGGCGCGGACACGCTCACCGGCGACGCCGCGAAGTGGACCTTCGACGAGAAGTTGGAGGCACTGCTCGCGGTCGATCTGAAGGCGACCATACGGCTGTCGCGCGACATCGGCGCACGCATGAAGCAGCGGGGCCGCGGGTGCATCCTCACGGTCGGGTGGGATCAGGCGGAAACCGGCATGGAGGGCGACAGCGGGCAGTTGTTCGCGGCGGTGAAGGGCGCGGTGACGTGCTTCACGCGCAGCCTCGCGCTGTCACTCGCGCCAGAGGTGCGCGTGAACTGCCTGCGCCCGGTTGGATTCGCACCGCGTGGGGCGAGACGGCCAGCACCGCGTGGCAAGAGCGCGTGCGTGCGGAAACGCCGCTGGTTGTGTGGGGGTTGGCCGACGACGTGGCCGCGGCTGCGGTGTGGCTCGCCGGCCCGGCGGCGCGGTTCGTCACCGGCCAGACGATACGTGTGAACGGCGGCGCGGTGCGGGCCTGAGGACAAAAGAAGAACGGCCCGCCAGAAGGCGAGCCGTTGGAGTCTGCTGGCGTCACTAGGGCTTCTTGCCGACCGGTGCCGGGGGCGGGGGCGGGGGCGGCGTCTCGTTCTTCGCCTTACCGGGGTCGTGGGCCGGGCCGTCCGGGGGCGGCGTGTCTTTCCCGCAGCCCGTGAGGGCGAGCGCTACGAACCCGATCGCCAGGGCAATGCAAAGGCGCTTCATTTGGCCTGATCCTTCGTGCGATGAGATTGGGAACCGTCCGGCGCGTGAGCACCGGACGGGGTTCGGATCATTTAGTTGAACGACGGCAAAACCTGGCCGTCGTTCATGTAGGTGAAGTACTGGAACGTTTGGGAAGCGATACCCACGTTAACGCCCCGGACGGAGCCGTCGCACAGTAGCCAGTTGACGGTCCCACCGGCGTTGTGCTTGCTGCCCCACTGGTACCACTGCGGCTTCGCGTTCATGCCCCACGCGGTCGGCAGGTTGGCGCTGTACCACTGGTTGAAGTACGTGGGCCCGATCCCGGTCTCGCCGAAGGCCGCGGTGTTGCTGGTGCCGTCACCGATGTCGGTCAGCCGCGTCTTGCTGTGGACCGTGAACGGCCCCTGCTGGGCCGTGTAGCCCGGCGCGTTGCCGAGGTAACCGGCGTTGGAAGCGTAGGTCGTGCGGCCGTACGGGGGGTTGCCAGCGAAGTAGTAGCCGGTCATGCTGCCGGGGTAGTACACGAAGAACGCGAACGCGCCGTTGACCGGTGCCGATTGTTCCACGGTGGTTGACGGGCAGATGAAGCCCTTGATCTTCGCCTGGGGTGCGGCGGTGGGATAGTAACTGCCGGTGGACGGGATCGTGAACGTGCCCGTCGGGAACATCCGGTAGACGTTGTCCTGTTCCATGTAGGGAAGCAGGTAGGCGTGCGTGCCGGCCATGCTCCCGCTGAAGCCGCTGCCCGTGGCCCCGTTGTTGTTGTTCACCCCCGGCGGGAGGCACTCGACGGCGCTGTGGTAGTTGTGCAGCGCGGTACCGATTTGTTTGAGGTTGTTGGTGCAACTCATGCGGGCCGCGGCCTCACGCACCTTCTGCACCGCGGGCAGCAGCAGCCCGATCAGGATCGCGATGATCGCGATGACCACCAGCAGCTCGATCAGGGTAAACCCTTTACGAGAACGAGACATTGCAGAACCTCCGAGTGACGGAAACCGCGACCCTGCGAGTCGGAAGAATAAGGAGACAATCGGGGGCCGACCGCTGCGCGAGTTCCAGTGTGCCGGGTGATTGGGCCGGCGAGTTCGGGAAGATGAGACCGCTCTGCCCGTTCGGGTAGAGTTGCGTGGTTGGGAAGAAGGGTTGACGGCTGGGCCGGTTGCGAGAAAAACCGCGAGGGCGAGAAACGTCAACCACAAACTCCCAATCCACATACGGTCTTAATCTTCCGATTCGCTCTTACCGTGTCAACAGATTTTCATGAAATCCGTGCCGAATCACCGCGAATTGCGCGTATCTGCTCTCATTTTCGTGGCCGAGCGGTCACCCGTCGGAGCATACGGCCGTGATGTGGCGCAGAATGTCGCGAACTGAAATGACCCCGACCGGCTGGCCCGATTCGACCACCGGCAGGTGCCGGTAGCCGCCCGCGTCCATCTTTCCCAGTGCGAACGCGAGCACATCGGTCGGGGCCACGGTCTCCGGGTTCGACGTCATGAACCGGCTCACGGGCAGCGCCGCGAACCCCGGTTCGCCCGCGATCTTGGTCAGGAAGTCGCGCTCCGTCAGGATACCGACCAGCGCGCCCGCCGGACCGGTCACGAGTACCGCGCCGGTGCGCCCGGCCGTCATTTGCCACATCGCATCGCCGAGGGTCGCGTCGAGCGCAACGGTGATGGGCGGGCGCGGGTCGAGTATCGAAACGGGGTCGGAGGTGAGGCTGGCTTCGACCGGTCCGTTGGCGACCGGCGCGTCGAGGTGCGTGAGGGCCAGCCCGCAGTTGGCGCACTGGTCCGTACCAGGCGGGTTCTTGTCGTGACCGCAAGCGGGACAGTACATTTGTAGTTGCGAGTTGCGAGTGACGAGTGGCGAGAAGAACCGGCGGTTCTCCAATCACTCGGAAGCGGTCGAAGGCGGGCACTACGGGAGCGCCCGTCTTCGATTTTACTCGTCACTCGCCACTCGTCACTCGCAACTTACGAAACGGTCCACACGTCTTCGGCTTTGAACAGGTCTTCGATCTTGCCCGGCCCCTTCTTCTCGGTGGCGGCCCGAATGCGGCCCTCGAGCGACTCTTCGTAGGTCGGCTTCACGACGCTGCGGAACACGCCGACCGGCTCCGGGAACGGCACCGCGGCCCGCTGGTCGTGCGACATGCGGCTCAGCAGGTACGCGAGCGTCGGGTCTTCCGCGTTCACGTCGTGCGTCAGCAGGTCGTCGATCTGGCAGTCCTTGCCGATCGTCACCACTTCGGGCTTGAGGCCGTTGAGCCGGATGCCCTTGCTCTTGTCCTTGCCGTAGATCATCGGCTTGCCGTGTTCGAGGTACAACAGGTTGTCGGCCTTCACCGCCTTGTCGGTGGCGTACTTGTACACGTCGTCGTTGAAGATCACGCAGTTCTGGTAAATCTCGACGAACGCGCTCCCCTTGTGCGCCGCGGCCTTTTGCAGCGTGGCGACGAGGTGCTGAACGTCCACATCGATGGTGCGGGCCACGAACGTGGCTTCCGCCGCGAGCGCGACCGACAGCGGGCGCATGGGCGTTTCAAACGACCCGCCGGGGCTGGTCTTGGTCGGCGTCCCGACGCGACTGGCCGGCGAGTACTGGCCTTTCGTCAGTCCGTAGATCTCATTGTTGAACAGCAACACCTTGATGTCCATGTTGCGCCGCAGCGCGTGGATCAGGTGGTTGCCGCCAATGGAGAGGCCGTCGCCGTCGCCGGTGACGACCCACACTTGCAGGTCCGGGTTGGCGAGCCGCAGCCCGCTGGCGAAGGTCGGCGCGCGGCCGTGGATCGTGTGGAAGCCGTAGGTGTTCATGTAGTACGGGAACCGGCTGGAACAGCCGATACCCGACACGAACGCCAGCTTCTCGCGCGGGACGCCCACCGTGGTGAGCGCCTTCTTCATCTGCGCGAGGATGGAGTAGTCCCCGCACCCGGGGCACCACCTCACCTCCTGGTCGGTGGTCAGTTCTTTCGTCGTCAGCGGGAGAGCGGTCGGCATTGGGGTCTCGTGTTTGGTGACGAAGTCAGAGGACAAAAGACAGAGGGCAGAGGGCAGAACAGAAGAAGGCAGAAGAGGACGCTTGGATTTTCTGTCCTCTGTCCTCTGTCTTCTGTCCTCTGACCTCTCGGATTAGCTGAGCGCCTTCTCGATGGCGGCTTCGATTTCCGAAACGAGGAACGGCTTGCCCTGTACCTTGTTCAGCCCTTGCGCGGGCACGAGGTACTTGGCGCGGAGCAGCCAGCACAGTTGCCCGGTGTTCAGTTCGGGGACCAGGACCTTCTTGAACCGCTTGAGCACGGCCTCGGTGTTCTTCGGCATCGGGTTCAGGTAGCGGAAGTGGACCTGCGCCACCTTGTGCCCCTTGCGGCGGGCGCGCTCGACCGCCGTTGTGATGCTGCCGAACGTGCCGCCCCAGCCGACCACGAGCAGGTCGCCGTCCGCGTCGCCGGTCACGTCCAGATCGGGGATCGCCAGCGCGATGTTCTCGATCTTCTTCCAGCGCGTGTGGGTCATGTGCTCGTGGTTGGCCGGCTCGTAGTTGATGTTGCCGGTCACGTCCTGCTTCTCGATGCCGCCGATGCGGTGCTCGAGGCCCGGCGTGCCGGGTACGGCCCACGGCCGCGACAGGTACTCGTCGCGCTTGTACGGCAGGAACTTACCGACGCCGGCCGCGTCCGGTTCGCCGCTCTCGTGCGCCAGGTTCGTGCCCGCGCTGTTCGGCCCGGTCGGGTGGGTGATCTCGATCTTCGGCAGGTCCGCCGGGTTCGGCATCTTCCACGGCTCGGAGCCGTTGGCGATGTAGCCGTCCGACAGGTAGAAGACCGGGCACATGAACCGCGTCGCGAGGCGCACGGCCTCGATGGCCATGTCGAAGCAGTCGACGGGCGACTGCGGGGCGACAATGGCGACCGGGCTGTCGCCGTTGCGCCCGAACATGGCTTGCAGCAGGTCGGACTGCTC
>SXHE01000059.1 GCA_005773755.1 Planctomycetia bacterium | reverse complement strand
TCCGAGAGGAGCAGCCGCAGCGGGTTCGCCCGGATGCGGGTGCATTGACCGAAAGATAAAAACGGAAAAATCGGCGGGAGCCGGTTGCACATCGGTGCGGGACTGGGTATCCTACCAGACCGGGCCGAGTACACCTCGGCCCGCCTTTTCTGTTTTCCCCCGAACTCTAACTTTTTTCACCCCAAACGTTCGCGATGGTTGCGTAATTCTCTTGGCGGAACCGTAACGGTCCGCCGCCCTAACGTCCGTCGGAGGTGTGTGATGACCCTGACCAACCTGATGACCGTGAAGACGAAGACCGTGACGATGGCCGGCGTAAAGCTGACCGTCTCGGCCGATCGCACCGGTCTGCGGTTCGCCAGCGGCCAAGCCATTCCGACGGACCCCCTGTCCCCAGGGCGCTTCTTCGCGCCCGGTAATCCGGAGCCTGAACCGCTCCGGTCACGACACGGGTGGTCCGCGGCGCAGATGCGAAAGCAGATGCGAGCGGGCACAGCCGCCGTCGTGCCCCCGACCGGTCCGGTCGGTTATCGACCCCCTGGCCTTCGTGCTGACCCCAGCCGGAGCCGCGACCCCGAGCCGTGCGTCACCCTCTGTCACCGCGACTGCCAATCGCCGGTACCGAGCGACGAGAAACGCGGCTTAACACGGGAAGCGGCCTCGGCGACGGCAGCCAAGAAGTGAGGTGACCGTTGGCTTAGACGCACCGCGCAACCGGATTGACCACGCGACCGACTCTTGCGAGCCGGTCAGATGCACAACCGTAGTCGTAGGCGTTTCGGCGAACTGTCACAGCCAGGCGTTCTGAGTTCAACCACGCTGGTTCCAGACGGGCGTTAGTCGGTTCGGCGTCGCCGTTCGCACGGTGTGCCGGTGCCATGAGGCAGACGGGAGTCCATCCTCCCAGTCGCTTCAGGATCACCGCCGTCACATGTGTCGAACAGCCAACGAACCACTTCCACCCACGACGGGTAAAAGCCGCCGCGGCTTTCCCGGTTTCGGTCCCCGACGATTCCTTGCGCCGATGTCCCTTCTCAAGAGGTGGACGTTCGAGGCACAGGTCGGTTGAGCCGTCACCGGAAGCCGCTCGGACGGGAGCACGTCGGCCCCCGTCTCTGATCCGCGGAGGGCCGCGCTCCCGCCGATGATGCGACGCCAGCGCAGCACATACCGGGATCGGGACAGGATACCCAACCATGAGCTGGACGGAAATCACGGTACTGGTCGAGCGGGCGAAGACGGGCGACCGCGAGGCCTACGGCGAGCTGGTCACCCGGTTCCAGAGCAGCGTCTACGCGATGGCGCTGGGCCGGGTGCGCGACCCGCTCGAGGCGCAGGAGCTGGCGCAGGACGTGTTCGTTCACGCGATGCGGAAGCTCCCGCAGCTGCGCGACGCCCGGTGCTTCGCCGGCTGGTTGCGGCGGATCACCGCGCGCATGGCGATCAACCGGCTGACCCGGCGCGGCCCGCTGTTCGGGGCCGACCCGGAGCTGTTGGACGCGGTCGAGGCGAAGACCCGCACCGCCGAGGAGAACGTCGCCGTCGGTGAGGCGGTGGAGCAGCTCAAGGCGGCGCTGGCCGAGCTGAAGCCGCTGGACCGGCAGGCGCTGGAGGCGTTCTACATCCGGGGCCGGAGCCTGAAGCAGATCGCGAAGGAGTTCGCGGTCCCGACGGGCACCGTGAAGCGCCGGCTGCACGTCGCCCGGCTGCGCCTCAAGGACGTGCTCGAGGGCATCGACCCGACGCTGGCGGAGCGGTTCGCCGGCGCGGACCTGGAAGCCGTAACCGCGTAACGCCGCTCGCGGCGTCGCGGGAGAACGCCGGTGGCGCAAGCCTCCGGCGTTTTTCTTTGCGCCCGAGTTCGGTTAGGATGAACCGCGGAGGAACAGCCATGCCGCTGCGCGCCCACTTTCACCCGCCGCTCTCGCTCCGCAAGTCGTGGGAGAGCGTTCACAGCGCTTGGGCCGTGATGATGGTCACGCGGCTCAACGGTGCGCTGCTGTCAACCCGCTTCGAATCCGAACCGAAGGTACACCACGGCTCGCAAGTCGAGATCGACGTCGCGACCTACGAGGAGGATCGCGACCCGCGGCCGGAGTTCGGCACGAACGGGCACAACGGCGGGGTTGCCACCGAAGTGGACGTGTACGCGCCGCCCGCGCCGCCGCTGGCGTGCGAGGTCGTAATGACCGACGCCGACACGTTCGAGATCAACGTCTACAAGCAATCGGGCGGGTTGAAGTTGGTCGCAGCAATCGAACTGGTCAGCCCGCGGAACAAGGACCTCTCGACCGCGCGCCGCGCGTTCGCCACCAAAGTCGCCTCGTACCTGCAACAGGGGATCAGCGTCATCACGGTTGACATCGTGACCGACCGCAACGCGAACCTGCACGAAGACATCGCGAACGCGCTCCGGCTACCGGACGCGCTCGACTGGTCTTCGCCATCGGGACTGAGCGCGATCTGCTACCGGCTGATTCGCGTCGACGGCAAAGAGCGACTCGAAATGTGGCCGCACGAGCTGGCGCTCGGTGCCACCTTGCCCACGGTTCCGCTGTGGCTGGAACCGAAACTCGCCGTGCCTCTGGAACTGGAACTGACCTACACGAACACCTGCGACTCGCTCAGAATCATCTGAAGGAGGAAAAACCCATGCCACTGCGCGACCACTTTCACCGACCACTTAGCGACGATACGCCGTGGTCGGTGTTTCACGCCCACTGGTCGGTGCGGCTCGCCGAGCAGTTCAATGGCAACCGGCCGTCCGAGAAGTACAAAGCGCAAGCTGCGCGGCACTTCGGGGCGCAGGTCGAGGCCGACGTTTCCGCGCTCCAGCGCCGCGACCGCGGCACGCTGTTCGACATCGTGGGTGACGTCGAAGGCGGCGGGGTGGCGACCGCCTCGAAGGTGTATTCGCCGCCCGCGGCGCTCATCTCGGCGGACGTCGAGTTCGACGACCCGGACATCTTCGAGGTGAAAATCTTCCGCGGCGGCGGCGGCTGGGAGTTGGTCGCGGCCATCGAGTTGGTCAGCGAGGGCAACAAGGACGGCGAGGACACCCGGCGCGCGTTCGTCGTGAAGTGCGCGAGCTACCTTCAGAAGGGCGTCTCGCTGGTTGTGATCGACGCGGTGACGACGTACTCGGCGAACCTTCACGACGAGTTGTGCGACCTGATCGGGCCCGGGGCCGAAGCCCTGCGCTGGACCTCACCGAGCGGGCTTTCCGTTGTCGTGTACCGCGCGACACGGCTCAAAGCACCGGCCAGCCCGCCGCTCAAACTCGACGTGTTCCCCTATCCCATCGGGCTCGGTGAGAAGTTGCCCACAGTTCCGCTCTGGCTGGCCTACGACCTCGCAGTGCCGCTCGAACTGGAGACCACCTACCAGCAGGCGTGCGCGTCGCTGCTCATCGGTTGACGGCGGATTCCCGCTGCCGGGCGCGGGCGCGCGTATTATTCTAACTGTTGCTCCCCCCGCTCGCGCCCGTCGCTGCACCGAGGTCACTCCGTGAGTACGGTTCCCGTTCCCGCACCCAATCCCACGCCCAACCCAGAGACGTCGCTCGCGAAGCCGCTCGCGGCCCGGAAGCGTCGCGTGTTCTGGTTCCTCGCGGCCATTGTGGTCGTTCACGCGCTGGTGCCGTTCGCGTTCCTGCCGTACACGTTCGTGTGGTGGGGCATTCCCGTTCTGCTGATCGGCAACTTCATCTTCGGCTCGCTGGGCATCAACCTCGGCTACCACCGGATGCTCACGCACTCCGCCGCGAAGTTCCCCCGGCCGCTCGAACGGCTGTGGGTGCTGTTCGGCGTGTGCAGTCTGGAAGGGTCGCCGCTGTGGTGGGTGTGTACGCACCGTATCCACCACCAGCACAGCGACGAGGACGGCGACCCGCACAGCCCCAAGGATCGCTTCTACTGGGGCCACATGGAGTGGATCTACACCGCGGCCGAGCGGCGGCAGAAGCTCGACACCTACGGCCGGTACGTCCCCGACCTGATGGGCGACAAGTTCCTGCGCTGGTTGCACCGCGGCGAGAAGTGGCTGTTCGTGTGGGCCGCGCACGTCGTGCTGCTCACGGCCGTCGGGTTCGGCGCGGGGTTCGCGTTCTTCAGCACCACCGAAGGCGCGGTGCAGTTCGGCGTGCAGTGGTTCCTGTGGGCGGTGATCGTTCGCACGGTCTACGTGTGGCACATCACCTGGCTGGTGAACTCGGCCGCGCACCGCTGGGGCTACCGCAGTTACAAAACGAACGACTACAGCACGAACAACTGGGTTGTGGCGCTGCTCACCAACGGCGAGGGGTGGCACAACAACCACCACGCGGCCCCGCGCGCGTGCTCGCAGGGCCACCGCTGGTGGGAGGTGGACCTGACGTTCACCTTCGTGCGCCTGCTGCAACTGGTCGGGCTGGCGTGGGACATCGCCCCCGTGAAGGTGCCCAAGCACATCGCGGAAGGCTCGAAGGAGAGCGGCGAAGCATCGCCTCCACCACCATCGCCATGACCTACATCGAAGCCCTCACGGAATACAACGGTCCCGGTCCCAGTGTGTTCCTCGCGGGCGGGATCAGCGGCACGTTCGACTGGCAGGCCGACGTCGCCGCGCGGCTCGCCGACCTGCCGCTCGTGATTCTCAACCCGCGCCGCCGCGACTTCCCCATCAACGACCCGCTCGCGGCCCCCGCGCAGATCGAGTGGGAGTACCGGCACCTGCGCCGGGCGACCGCGGTGCTGTTCTGGTTCCCGTGCGAAACGCTGTGCCCGATCGCGCTGTACGAACTCGGTGGGCGTGCCCTCGTGCGAGAGCAACCGCTGTTCGTCGGCACCCACCCGGACTACCAGCGGCGGCTCGATGTGGAGTTGCAACTGAAGCTCGCGCGGCCGGAAGTCGTGGTCGCGTCCGACACCGCCGCGCTCGCCGCCCAGGTGCGCGACTGGTTTCTCCGCGAGCCCGCAGCTTGAGCCACCCATTACCTTGCGTAGCGCTGGAAACGGAGAGTGCCCGCCGAAACCCTCGCGGGCTTCGGCGGGCACTCTCAGAATGCTCGCGGGTACTTTAGTAGTTGATCTGGAACTGAACCCGTAGGGCCGAGCCGGTGAAGTTCCGGTACGAGCGGGTGTTGGCCCGGTCGATCGCGGTCAGGCTCACGTTGTCGAGCAAGTTGTACTCCACCACCAGTTCCATCTCCTTGCGGATCTGCCACTCGACGCCGAGGTCCACCTCGTTGGTGATGCCGAACGGGGCGTTCGCTACCGCACGGTAGCCGCCGTCGTAGTGCTGGTACCGGGCGTAGGGCATGAAGATGCCGCAACTGTGCGTCTCGTGCTTGTACATACCCATGATGTACCCGCCCGACAGGCGACGCACGACCACGGCCCGCTGGTCGTCGCTGAGGCCGGGGCCTTCGCCGTACTGCCATTCCGCCTGGAAGCCCCACGGCTGGGCGTACCAAATGAACGAGGCGGCGATGCGCTGGTCGCGGTGCCCACGGGCGTTACCGGTCGCCCGCGTGCCGGCCGGGGTGAACGAAGCCCCCGCGCCCATCCGCCGGATCGGTGCGCCCTCGACCACATACTCGCCCGTGTAACCCTGAACGCTCGCTTCCACCACCTGCCCACTGGCCAGCATCATCGGCCATGTGAGCCGGGCGACCGTGTGCATGTTGCGGTTCTGTTCGAGCTGAGAGCCGCCCTGCCCGTTGTACACGCCGACGCCGAAGATACCGTAGTTGCCCGACCCCTTCAGCCCGCCGTCCACCAAATCCTTGAACAGCTTCTGCTTGTCTTCCGGGGTCCAGTAGTAGAACACGCCCAGGTCGCGTTCGTTCGGGCTGTCTCCGGAATTGATCGGGTCGGTTCGGTCGAGCGGCACGCGGTTCTGGCTCGATTGCAAGTTCTCGAACCCGTAGGGCACCTTCGACAGGCCGACGCGCAACCGGTGAACCCGCGTCTTGTCGAAGTACACGTCGCCGTAGGCGTCGCGGAGCTGCGCGAAGAACGTCCCATTCGGGCTGCCGGTTGGTGTGTTGCTGAAGTCCGGCTGGATGTAGTAGCTCAGGTAGTCGCTCACATCGCCGAAGAAGATGAACCGCAACCGGCGGGTCGAGAAGTCTTCGGCCCCGCCGTTGATGGAGCGATCGCCGAACATCGTGACCGGAACGCCGTTCGGGTTGCTCCCCAGGGTCCGCCCGAACCGGAACTGGGTGTACCCGCGGATGTTCATCTTCTCGTACCACTTGCTCTTCTCGCCCTTTGGGTGCTGCGAGTCGAACAGCGCCTTCAGCCCGTAGTTG
>SXHE01000656.1 GCA_005773755.1 Planctomycetia bacterium | reverse complement strand
TCGGGACGATGGCGCAGAACCGGTCCGCGGCGGCGGTCGCGATCTGCCGGCCCGCGGCGGTGCCGTGGACGTTCGGCAGCCGGCTCAACTCGTCGAGCAGCTCCGCGACCTGCGCGGACCGCACGACGTAATCGCCGGCCGCGCCGTCGGCGAGCCGGGCGTAGTCCTCCGCGACCGCCAGGCCGCGCTCCGGGTTCCCGGTGCGGCACTCGTACCGGGCGAGCGCGGAGAGCGACTTGAAGTCGTTGGCGCGCGACGCGCGGAGTTCGGTCGCGAACGTTTTCGCGGCGTCGAGGTGCCCCTCTTCGAGCAACTCCTCCAGCGCGGCGGTCAAGTAGTACGGGTACGCCGGGTTGGACTTCTGCGCGAGCAGCGCGTTGAGGCACTTGCGGCCGTTCGTGCGGTCGCCGCTGGCGCGGTACAGTTGCGCCAGCCCGAACAGGTCGGTGGGCGCATTACTCGTCTTGTACAGGGTTTCGAGTGCGGTCGTGGCCTGCTTCAGCACGGCGCGGCGGTCCGGGCCTTCCAAGTAGCGGGCCAGTGTCGCGAGCACGCTGACCGTGGCCCGCAGCTCTTGCTGGGTCGCCTTGTCATCGGTTGTAGCGTCCTTGAGCAGCGCCATCGCGCGGATACGGTCGTCCTGTGTGCCGCCGGCCGCGTAGATCATCGCGAGGTTGCGGCGCGCCCAGTTCGCGTCGGCCGGTGCGGTGTCCTTATCGGCAAGGAACCCTTCGAGCACCTTCGCCGCATCCGCTTGCTGCGCGCGGGACAGCTTGACCGTGAGCCGCGCCTGCGCGAGCAGCCGCTTCTCGGTCGGGGTCGCGGACTGGGGAACGAACGTGCTGCCGGCCGCGGTCTCGGCGTACACCGCGACAAGGTCGGCGTAGGCCGCGGGCTTCAGCTTCGCCTTCGCCGCTTCGAGCACGGCGGGGCCGTTCGCGGGGTTCTCCTTCGACTCGGCCAGCGCCTTGCGGAGCCAGTCGTCGGCGGTCGCACCCGGGCGCTGCGCGGCGGCATCGAGCAGCGCGAGCGCGTCGGGCTGCTTGAGCAGCGCGGCGCAGTCGGCGACCCACGCCGCGCCGCCCGGCTCGCGCTCGACCAGCGATCGGCACGCGACCAGCACGGTGCCCGCGGCCGGCGCTGGGAGCGATGCGACAACGTGCCCGACCATGCGGCGGAACGGCTCGCCCGCCCACCGGGGATCGGAGGCGAGCCGCGCGAGCAGTTGCCCGGCGCGGTCGCTCGCGCTGGTGCGGACCAAGTGTTCGATCAGCGCCTCGGCCGACTCGTACCTGGTCGGCTCCAGCACGAACGCGCGCTCGACCAGTGCCGCCGCGCCGGGTTCGTCGCCGGTCAGTCGCTTCAGGCGCGCCAGCGCGAGGCACACGTCACCGCGGGTCGGGCTGTCGCCGAACGCGGAGCGGAGCCGGCCCGCGACCGCTGCCGCCTCACTACCGGTCGCAGCGCGAGCGTCGCAAAGTGCGACCGAGGGGCCAGCTTCGCCCTCGAGCTTGACGAGCGCCGCGCGGGCGCGGGCCGCGGTCGGGGCGTCGTCCGGCGTCGCACACTCGTGTAGCTTCAGCCACATCGCGACGTTCGCCGGCTGCCGGGCGACGATCCGGTGCAGGGCGCGAACCACGCTCGCGCGGTCGCCGGACCGGTCGTACACTTCGATCAGCCCGGCTAGCAGTCGCAGTTGCTCGTTCTCCGGCCACCCCTCGACGCACTCGCCGATTCGCGAAATCGGGCGCACCCGGCCCGGTTCGCGAGCGTACAGAGCGGCGCGGGCGAGTCGCACGTCGGCGCAGTCACCGGCCGCGGCCTGTGCCTCGTCGACCACCACCAGCCCGGCGGCCGTGCCGCTCACGTCGGCGGTCGCCAGCGCCAGCGCGGACCAGAGGCGCGCGTCGCCGGCCCGCAGCGCGGTCTCGCGCCGCAGCAGCGCCACCGCCTCGTTGTGCTTCCCCAGTGCCGCGAACATTTCGGCCCGCAGGATCAGCGGTTCCGACGAGCCGGGGCCGAACTTCGGGGCGTGCGTGCTGATCGCCACATCGAGCTTGGCCCACTCGCCGGGCACGTTGTTGGCGAGCAGCAGGCGCGTCTTCAGCTTCACCCACTGGCTGACGACGATGCCGGTCGCGTAGTGCGACTGCGTTGCGGCGTCGAGTTCGCGGGCCGCTTCGTCGAACCGGCCCAGGTTCAGGTACAGGTTACCGAGGCCGACGCGCGCGAGCACGTTTCCGGCGTCCGCGTTGGTCACCCGCTGGTACGCCTTCTCCTCCGCGACCGGGTCGCCGAGCTTCTGGTAGCACGCGGCGAGCAGCAGGTTCAGTTGGATGTCGAGGCCGGGTAGGTTTCGGATCTCGGCGCGGAGCGCGACCAGTTCGTTAACCGCCTGCAGCCACTGCTGCTCGCGCATCGCGACGCGGGCCTTCAGGTACTTGATCTGCGTAGCCGGGGCCTTGCGGTCGATGAGCCGCTGGAGCAGGTCGGCAGTGCGGGCCGTATCGCCCTGCTGCACCAGCAGGTCCGCGAGCGGCACCATCAGATCGAACCCGTTCGGGCTGGCTTTGAGCGCGTCTTCGAGGACGGTGATGGCTGCCGCCGCGTTGCCGCGCGTGAGTTCGAGCCACGACAGCGCGCGAACCAATTTGAGGTTCTTGGGGTATAGCGAGACGCCGTCGCGGAGCAGGGCGTGCGCCGCGGGGACGTTTCGGTTCCGCTGCATGATCTCGGCCAGCGCGAGCGTGGCCTCCGCGTGCTCGGGGTCCAGTTCGAGGACGCGGCGCAGGTCGGCGGCGGCGCGGGTCAGGTGCGCGGGGTCCAACTTGCCGGATTCCTCCGCGGTATAGGTCTCGAACCGCGCGCGGATCAGATACGTGTCCGGCTCCTGCGGGAGCGCCTTCACCATACGGTCGAGGACGTCGCGCGCGCCGGGCGTGTCGCTCAGCTTTTTCCACACGAGCTGCGCGAGGTGCTGGTAGCCGATCATCTCGTGCGGCGCGTGCTTCACGGCCATCTCGTAAGAGCTTCGGGCCGCGCGCAGCTCGTTCAACCCGACCTGGGCCGCGGCCAATTGCTGCCACAACAGCGCTTCGGTCGGGAACGACTTTAGGAGCGCTTCGGCGTGGGTGACCGCGTCCGGATTGCGGCCGATCTTCAGGCTGACGGCGAGCGCCTCGCGCCGGATCGCGTGCCGGTCCGGGTCGAGCCGCAGGATGCGGTCGTACAGGAACAGCAGTTCTGAATAGCCGCGCTGCGTGGGCGCGCGCTTGGTGAGCAGCTCCGAGAGCCGGACCAGCGATTCGGTGTCGTCCGGGTGGAACTCCAGGTACTGGCGCAGGTAGTGGATCGCGACTTCGGTCTTACCCGCTTCGGCCGCGCGCTCGGACTGGAGCTTGAGCGCCGCCGGGATGCGCCGGGCCTGCACCGCATGTGCGGCGAACAGCACGCCGGTACTCACGAACAGGACGAGGAGCAGCTTGAGGAGGAACCGCTTGTTGATGGTCGGCATGTGTCGCGCGTCCGTGCGTCGCAGTCGCGGCCCCCGCCGCGACAGACCGGGAATGGTACGCGCTCGCGCGGACGGGTTTCAACCCCAACGACGGGCGCCGCGCAAAAAGAACCGCCGCACTGTTGTGTGGCGGTTCTCGCGACGTTCGCTCGACTCGCGATTACGACTTCTTGGCCCGCGGGGCCGGGGCGACCGGCAGGGCCGGCTTCGGCGGTTCGGCCACGGCCTTCGCTGGCGCGAACTTGCCGGCTTTGAACTGCGGCAGCAGTGGCTTGATGACTTCCGTCGGCAGCACCCACGTTTCGACGCGGCCGGCGCGGGCGATGTTGATGCCGAGCACGTTGCCGTCGAGATCGACGACCGGCCCGCCGCAGTCCCTCGCCTCAACGACCATGTCGGTCTGGAGCACCTGTGGGAACCCGGTGCGGCGACCGGACAGCGTGCTGCCCATCGCGTTTTGGATGTCGCCGCGGTCCTTCGGCGCGCTGCCGAGGATCACCTTGAAATCCTTCGTCTCACCCTTGCGCTTGGCCTTGACCGCGACGCTGTCGCCGCCGCGCAGCGTTTCGAGGTACGCACGGAGTGTGACCTGTCCGACGATCTTGGTGCCGTTCATCTCGACGATGATGTCATCGGCCAGCAAGCCGCCCTTTTCCGCCGCCCCGCCGGGGCTGAGTTCCTTGATCTTCGCACCGACCAGCTTCCCGTCGCCGTCCTTCTCGTCGTCGGGGAAGATGCCCAGGTAGCCGCGGTTCGGGTTGGTGATCTCCTTGTCGCGCCCGGTCAGCTCGCGCGTCATCACGCTCACGATGCCGACCGAAACCGGGTCGCTGGTCGGCCCGCTGGCCGCGACCCAGATGCCGCGGGTGAGCTTCTTCGTGTCGGCGAACTTGACCGCCTTCAGCCCCTTCACGTCCACCTTGATGAGCGCGAGGTCGGTCTCCTTGTGCGCGGCCACGGTTGTGGCCTCGTACTCGGAGCCGTCCGGCAGGCGGACGAACACCGAGCCGCGGAGTTCGCTCAACTTGGTCAGGATGTAGCCGTCGGCGTCCACGATGGTACCGAGGACGGTGTCCTTATCGTTGCACTTGATGCGGACCGTCGATTCGGTCGCCTGCGCGACGACCGGCTTGAACGGGGCGAGCAGTTTCGAGTCTTTCGACAGTTGGGCGCTGGCGGGGGCGGCGACCGCGGCGACGACCACCGCGGCGGCGAGCACACGTGCGAGCATCGGTCGGGACTCCAGCGAGGGGATCAGTGGGGTAGGTTCGGGTTCGGAACGCGGCTCGGGCGTCGTGCCCGCGGGGAGGAAAAAAGGATCGGTTCGGGCGAGTGCGCGCGGCGACGAACCGCGGCGCGGGGACTGTCAGGCCTTCTTGCCGAGCGCGACGGTCAGCGTAAGGACGTTGATGCCGCGGCGCGTGGTGAGCTTCACCTTGTCGCCCGGCTTCGCGCCGTCCATCAGCTTGCGGAACTGTTTCACCGACTTCACGCCGGTCTCGTTGAACCTGGTGATGGTGTCGCCGGCCTTCAGCCCGGCTTTGTCTGCCGGGTCGCCTTCGATCACGTCTTTCAGCCAAGCGTCTTCCTCGTCGTCGTCCGGGAACACGACGCCGATGTATGCGGATGCGGCCTTCGCGGTCGCTGGCTTGTCTACCCACTCGCCCGCGACCAACTTGTCCCACTCGTTTTTGAACTGATCACTGGGGACCGAAATGTTCGAGTTCAGGGTGAACCCGATGCGGCTGTGGATGCCGATCACGCGGCCGTTCAGGTCGAACAGCGGTCCGCCGGAGTCGCCGCCGACGAGCGTGCCGTTGGTCGAGATCAGAGTGTTCTCACTCGCCATCACGCGGCCCAGTCGTGCAACCGGCGAGCGCCCTTGTTTCGGGCCGTTGGGGTGTCCGAGCGAGACGATCCACTGACCCTTTTTCACATCGGCGGACTTGGCGACGGGCACGAATGGCCACTTGCCATTATTCGGCCCCTTCGTGGTGATTTGCACCATGCCGCTGTCCATGCGGGCGTTGATGCCGAGCGTAGTGGCCAGTCCTGGATCAAACGAGCTGATCTTCAGTTCTTTGTAGAACGTGAGGACGAAGAGGACGTTGAGTGCGAACACGATCGAAAGCACCACCACCGCCCGCGGGATCCACATGCCCGTCACGTGGACGACGTCCAGCGGCGTCATCTCGATCGCGCCGTATAGCACGCAG
>SXHE01000655.1 GCA_005773755.1 Planctomycetia bacterium | reverse complement strand
GGACGCGAACTGCCTGCTGTCGGTCACGGACCACTGCCTGCGGAGCCGCAACTATGTGAACGTGCTGGTCGCGGGGAAGCAGTCGGCCCCCCAGTGGCTAACGATGGACGAAGCCGTGAAGCACTGCGCCGCGGGCGCGGGCGTGTGGGAATGGGCGTCATCGCCCGGCGAACCGGACGTGGTGCTCGCGTGCTGCGGCGACGTGCCGACGTTAGAGGTGCTCGCCGCCACTGACCTGCTGCGCCAGCACCTGCCCGACCTCAAGGTGCGCGTGGTGAACGTAGTCGATCTGATGAAGCTCCAGCCGCCGAAGGAGCACCCGCACGGCCTGAGCGACGCCGCCTTCGACGCACTGTTCACGACGGACAAGCCGATCATCTTCAACTTCCACGGCTACCCGTGGCTCATCCACCGCTTGACGTACCGGCGCACGAACCACGGCAACCTGCACGTGCGCGGGTACAAGGAAGAAGGCACGACCACGACGCCGTTCGACATGTGCGTGCTGAACGAGATCGACCGGTTCAAGCTGGTGCTGGACGTGATCGAGCGCACGCCGGGCCTGGCGACGAGGGCGACGCGCGTGGCGGAACTGATGCGGGCGAAGCACGCCGAACACCGCGCGTACATCACCGAACACGGCACCGACATGCCCGAGGTGAGCGACTGGCACTGGGGCGACAGCGGGGACCGGGCCGGGCGTTAGACCAGTTGCAGCGTGCCGCGGGTGACGCCGAGTTGGTTCAGTGCGCGGAGCGCGCGCCACGTCTCGCGCCCGTCGTCGCGGCCGGCAATCACGCGGGCGTAGCAGTCCAGCAGCCGCCCGACCTGTTCGGGTGTTTCGCGCAACAGGTCGATGCGGAACCGGGTGAGGCCGAGGTCGCGCATCCGGCCGACGTACTCCGCGGCGCTCTGGGCGACGCTGTTGAACACCGTGTTGCGGCATCCGGTGTCCGGCAGCACGGGGAAGTTCGCCCCCACGCGGTCGCGCAGTTCGACCTTGTGAACCTCGCACGGCCGCCCGCAGTCGCGGTGGTCCTTGCCGGTGCTGAGGAACGCCGCGAACACACAATGCTCCATGTGGAACATGGGCATGTGTTGATGCACGACGGGTTCGAACCAGTCGGCACGCGAGCGGCGCACCATCGACGCGAATTGGTCCCAGTTCAGATCGTAACTCGGCACGAGACGTTCGAGGCCCGCGCTGATGAGTAGGTCCGCGGTGAGTTCGTTCGCGACGTTCAAGCTGAAGTCGCCCACCAGTCGCGCGTGCGGCAACTGTTCCTGGAAGTAGCTGATGGAGGCCAGATTGCGCACCAGCACGATGTCCGGTTCCGCGCGGACGACGAGCGCCTGAAAGCCGTCCTCGCCGGGCTTCCACACGCGCAGCGGGGCGACACCGACCGGCACGCCCGCGGCGCGGGCTTTCGGCACCGCGTCCTTGTAGCGGCGCAGGTCTTCGAAGTCACAGTACACCGCGGCCGGCTTCGGCAGGCCGTCGGGTGGTTGCCACGCAAGGACCGCGTCGAGCTGATCGAGGTTGCGAACGAGGACAGTGAGGCTTGTTTGTGCTTCGTTGCACTCGGGGGGCTTACGCCCCCCGCTCGCCGAGGTGGTTCGGAGTTTGTTGAGCGCATCTGGTTCGGCGATTGCGTGCTTCTGCCCTTCGCTGCGGCGCGCGGCGAGTTCGCTCGCGACCTGTCGGCGCAGGTCGTTCAGCACGCTGCGCGGCACCATCGCGTTCGCGGGTAGCTCGATTGCGACTTCGCCCAACTCGAAGGGCGTGTCGCCGAGTCGCGACAGTTGTTCCCGCACCTCGTCGGTACTCGTCGGCTGCTTGCGGGCGGCTTCCAGCGGGCCGGGCCATGTTGCACTCGCTTCACACGCGCCGTCGGTAAGCGACAGCGTGAGCGCGCCACCGATGCTGCCGCTGACGCGCCCCGACAGCGCCACACGGCGCGGCGGCTTGTCCTGCGAGTAGCTTTGCTCAAGGCGCTTGCGCAGGGCCGGGTCGTCGGTCTTGTACACGTCGCAGCCGACGGCGATTTGCGCGAAATCGAGCGCGTCGGGTTCGAAGTGAAGCTCGACGTTCTGAGGCCCCTTCGGGGCCGACGCTAAACGGGTTGCCTTCCACACCCTGCCGCCCGGCTCCCGCGCTTCTGGTGTGCCGATGTCGAAGAGGACTCCGTCGCCCGCCTTCACCAGGTCGTCGAGCACTTCGCACAGCTCGACGCGTACGCCGGATTTCGTGAACCCGGTCACGCGACCGATGCGCACGCCGCGGCTCTTGGGGCACCGGCCGCGAACGAGCTTCTGGTGGTTGTTGCCCGCAAGGAAGCCCGGCGTCAGCCCGCGGCTGAACGTCTGCGCCAGGTCGAGTTGCTCGCGGCGCGGCAGCGCGAACGCCCGCGAATCGAGCTTCGCGTCGATGGCCTTGCGGTAGGTCTGCGTGGTCGCGGCGACGTAGGGGCCGCCCTTCAAGCGTCCTTCGATCTTGAACGAGATCACGCCGGCATTGATGAGCGGGTCAATCAGGTCGAACGCGGCGAGGTCTTGCGGGCTGAGCAGGTACGCGCGGTCGCCGAGGTCGCGCGCGGTGCCGTCCACGATCATCTCGTAGGGGAGGCGGCACGCCTGCGCGCACTGCCCGCGGTTCGCGCTGCGCCCGCCGAGCGCTTCCGATGTGAGGCACTGCCCGCTGTACGCGACACACAGCGCCCCGTGAACGAACACTTCCACCGGGGTCGCGGTCGCGGCCGTTACCTTCTGAATCTCGATCAGGGACAGCTCACGCGCCAGCACGACGCGCTCGACGCCCAGCGCCGTGACGAACGCGATCCCGCGCGGCTCCGTCAGCGTCATTTGGGTGCTGGCATGAACCGCGAGCGTCGGCGCGATGCACTTGATGAGGCGCACGAGGCCCAGGTCTTGCACGATGACCGCGTCCGCGCCGGCCGCGGCGACCGCCTTCACGAACTCGGACACCGATTCGAGTTCGTCCGAGAAGACGAGCGTGTTGAGGGTGACGAAGCCCTTCACGTTGCGCGCGTGCAGGAACCGCATCACGTCGGGCAGTTCGTCGAGCGTGAAGTTGGTCGCTCGCGCGCGGGCGTTGAAGTTCGACAGGCCGAAGTACACCGCGTCGGCACCGTTGGCGACTGCGGCGCGCATGGCCTCGTGGTCGCCCGCGGGAGCCAATAGCTCGGGCTTGGTGGGAAGGGACATGCAGAGATTGTAGCACACCTGTCGAACCGCCGGCGTACGCCGGCTGGGTTGTCTTGGTGAGACCCAGCCGGCTTCCGCCGGCGGTTCGACAAATCACTTCGCGAACACTTCAGCCGCCTTGAAGCCGTCGCCGACGATGGGCTTGGCGTCGATGCCGAGCCACTGCTGCAACACTGCGGCGTACACCTGCCGGAAGTCGGTGTCGTGGACGAGGTTCCCGTCTTTCAGTCCGGTCAGGCCCGGTTGCTTGCCGACCACACCGGGTTTCACCTTCCCGCCGACGAGGAGCATCGGCGCGCCGGCCCCGTGGTCGGTGCCCTTGCTGCCGTTCTCGTACGCGCGGCGGCCGAACTCGGAGAACGTCATCACGCACAGCCGGTCCTTGTGCCCGCGCCCGGCCATGTCGCGATAGAACGCGCTGATCGCTTCCGAGACTTGCGTGAGCAGGTTGGCGTGCGCGCCGGCCGCGCCGCCCTGACCCGCGTGCGTGTCGAACCCGTCGATGGAGACGTAGAACAGCCGCGCCCCGATCCCGGCGTCGATCAACTGCGCCGCGAGCTTCAACTTGGTCGCGAGCGCCGTGGTCGGGTAGGGCACCTTCGGCGCGTAGTTCTTGCCGATGCTCGCGAGCTTCTCGCTGCTGGCGTAGGTCGTCGTCTGCGTGCGCGACACGAAGTCGAGCAGGTTGTTCGGCTTCGCGGTTGAAGCGGCGGCGTTCGCGACGCTGGTGATGAAGCTCTTTTGCGCGTTGTTGTCGGCCCCGGTCACGCCGGCAGTCTTCAGCTTGAAGTCGTCGAGCGACGTGATGCTCGGCACGCGCACCGGCGCGCCGGCAAGGGCCAGTGGCGCGGCCTCGTTCCCGCCGGCGAGGTGGAACGCGGGCACGGATTGCTTCTTCAGCGCGTTGCCCAGCCAGCCCTCGGTGAGCGACTCCGCGGTGCCGGCCGCGTGCCAGATGTCCATGCTGCGGAAGTGCGACTGACTCGGGTTCGGGTAGCCCACGCCCTGCACCACACAAACTGCGCTGTCGTCGGTGTAGAGCTTGGCGAGCGCCCCCATCGACGGGTGGAAGCCCACGTCGTCCGTGAGCTTATTTACCTGATCCTTGGCGATGGCGATGTTGGGCCGCTGCTTGTAGTAGTCGGCGTTGGTGAACGGCACGACGGTGTTCAGCCCGTCGTTGCCGCCCGTGAGCTGCACGACGACAAGCACGGTGTCCTTCGCGCCGGCTTTGTCGGCGACGGGCGCGGCCAGCGCCGTGCGCCCCAGGAACGTCGGCACGGTCGCGCCGAACCCGAGCAGCGAGGAATCGCGGAGGAAGTCTCGTCGCGTGGTCATGGGAGGCTCCGGGCAAACGGCCGGTGTCAGCCGGCCGG
>SXHE01000654.1 GCA_005773755.1 Planctomycetia bacterium | reverse complement strand
GCGCGCCCGGTCCGCGGGCGTCGCCGGGGCCGCGGGCGCGCCGAACGCGGCGGGCGCGGCTCGTTCGGGCACGAACTCCGTGGCGCAGTGCGGGCACCGCACCGTCCAGTCGCGGTAGGTGTCTTCCGCTTCCAGCGGCAGCGCGCACGACGGGCAGGGGAACGTTGCCATAGGTCGAATGGGCCGTGCGAACTGGCTAGTAGGTGAGGAGGCTGAACACGTCGCGGCCGGCGAGCGGGGCGCGGCCGTTGAGGAACGACAGCTCGATCAGGAACGCGCACCCGACCACGACCCCGCCGACCTGCTCGACCAACTTGCACGCGGCCCCCATCGTGCCGCCGGTCGCGAGCACGTCGTCGATCAGCAGCACCCGCGCGCCGGGCGCGATCGCGTCCGCGTGAACGTGCAGCTCCGCCGAGCCGTATTCGAGGTCGTACTTGAAGCTGCACGTCGCGCCCGGCAGTTTGCCCGGCTTGCGGAGCGGAACCAGCGGCTTCTTCATCTGGATCGCCATCGGCGCGGCAAACAGGAACCCCCGCGCTTCCGCCGCCGCGAGCGCGTCGATGCCGACGCCCGCGTAGTGCGCGCACAGGTCGTCGATGGAGCGCGCGAACGCCTGCGGCGACCCCAGCAGCGGCATGATGTCCTTGAACAGGATGCCCGGCTTGGGGAAATCGGGCACGTCGCGGATGTACGCCTTCAGGTCCATCGCCGGTCGCCTCTGGTGTCGGGCTTGTCTTAGCGTACCATGCCGAAAGGGGAAGGACACGACCGGCCGCGCCGCGGCCCCGGAGCAACGAATGGACCTGACGATCCGCCGCGCGACCGCGGCCGACGAAGCGGTACTGGTCGCGTTCAACACGGCCATCGCGTGGGAGACCGAGCACAAGCGGCTCGACCCGGCGGTGCTGACCGCGGGCGTGCGCGCGGTGCTCGCGGACCCGGCCCGCGGGTTCTATACAGTGGCCGAACACGACGGCGCGGTCGTGGGCCAGATGATGGTCACGTTCGAGTGGAGCGACTGGCGCAACGGCTGGTTCTGGTGGGTGCAGAGCGTGTACGTTCACGAGTCGGCGCGGCGCGGCGGCGTGTTCCGCGCGCTCTACCGCGCGATCGAGGCGCAGGCCGCGGCCGATCCCGGTGTCATCGGCCTGCGCCTGTACTTCGAGACGGACAACACCCGCGCGCAAGCCACCTACCGCGCGCTGGGCATGGCCGACACGACGTACGGCATGATGGAAGTGTACCCGCTGACCGGGCGCGAGTCGCACGTGGGCCACGAATGACGCTCGCATTCCCGCCAACGTGGTTCGCGTCCGGCGTGGTGACGACCGAGAGCGCCGCGGACTTCGCCCGCATCGCCGCCGGCGCGCCGCCGCGCCCGGTGCGGTACTGGCTCTGGGCCGCGTTCCGCGACTGGAGCGAGGAACTGACGCCGCTCACCGAAGTCCAGTGCCGCGCGGCGTTCGCGCTGGGGAAAGCCGAACCGGACGCGAACCTCGGCACCGCGATCATGTGCCACGTTCTGTATCAGCGGAAGTGCCCGGCGGACGTGCGCGAACAGGCGAAGGGAAGCGACCGCGCGCCGGTGCGGCGCGCGGCCGAGATGCGCGGCTAGCGCCGGAAGGTGTGCGTTCCGAACGAGCCGAACACCGGGTTGTAGGTGGTCGCGCTGTACCTCTTGTGGCCGGCGCGCTGGGTCGAGCCGATGACCGGGTGCAACCGCGTCACGACGGGAACCGTGTCGCCGCTGCGCGCGTCGAACACCATCGCCCGCCCGGTCAGCCCGCGGTTCGGGTGCTTCGCGTCGAGGTGATCGAGTTTCAGCGGGACCGTACCCGCGAACGGTTGAAGCGGATCGCCCGCTCGGGCCTGCACCCCCATTACCAGTGCCAGATCATCGCTGTGTCCTCCGTGAAAGTCCTTCTCCATCCTTCCTATCTTTCGACGCGGGGAAATGTCCGAAGCGGTGAGTTCGCGCGCCGCACGAGCGTGCGGCGCGCCGGACCTGCGGCTTGTGCGTATTGTTCTTTTCGGGCGCGGGCGCGCACCCTTACTTCGCGCGCTTGGCGTGTTCGGCCAGCTCCGCGCAATGGCCCTCGAGATCGCGGTTGTTGGTGCGCCGACCGGTTTCTTGCCCGGCTTCGGCGAACCGCAGCGCGTGCGCGCCGGCCTTCATGCGGAGCATCTCTTCCGCGGCGGTGGTGTAGAACTTCCCCTCGTCCGGGTGCAGCGCGACCAGCGCGTCGAACTCGGCCGCGGCCTTGTCCGCGTCCTTCGCCTTCACGTACAGTTGCGCCTTGCGCAGCTTGTATTCGGTGGCGCGGTTGCCGTCGTTGTGATCGGCGTCGTACTTCGCGCCCTGGTCGATGAGGGCCGCGGCCCCGGCCGTGTCGCCGCCGGCCGCGGCCCCGGTGATCGCGGTCGCGTACAGCCGGTAGCGGTCCGGCGTGGCCGCGTCGAACGGCTTCGTCAGCCCGGCCTGCGCGAACGCGACCGCCAGCTCGCGTGCGTCCAGTTTGATCGCCGCGAGCATCGCCTGTTCGATGTCGCCCACCGAACTCGCGCCGAGGTCGATGGTGGCCAACTCCGCGGTGTTCATCTCGCCGATCGTGCGCTTCTTCGGCTCCGCGGCCGGTGCGGGCGCGGCCTTCTTCTCCGCGGGCGGTGCGACCGCGGGTGCGGCGGCCTTCGGTTCTTCGGGCACCTTCACGAACGGCGGGTCCGCCTTGACGTACTCCAGTCCCAGCTTGTGGCGCAGACCGTCGAAGTTGTAGATGTTCAGCGGAACGAGCTCCTCGCCCACCTGCTTGTGGGGAAGCACTGCGGCGAAGCAGTCTTCGAGGAACTTGACGACGCCGAAGACGTGCTTGCGGAGCACCTTGCTGCCGACCGCGTCCACGGGGGTGTTGCCGGCGAGCGCCTTGAGCGGCTTCTGTGTCCAGACGGTCTCAAAGTAGGTGGTCGCGTAGTCTCGCATCTTGGCCTCGATCGCGGCCTCGTCGCCGTTGTCGTTTGGCTGGGCCAGTGATTCGAGCACCACGTCGCCGAAGTTGAGCGGGGTCGTGCTGGCGACCGGCTGCTCGACGGCCAGTTGCAGGGCGGCGCGCAGGTCGTCGGCCACACGCGCGACCGAGTCGCGGTTCGGGTGGCTGACGCGCACGGCCCCCGACCCGACCATGAGCCGGGCCGCGACCCGGCCCAGCGTCACCGCGCCCACGCTGATGAGCGACGGCAGCTCCTCGACCATGAGGCCGACGATGGTGTTGGTCTCGCGGTTGACACGGACCCCGCGCAGCTTCCCGCTCTGGCTGAGCGCCTGCAACACGCCCTGCACCGGCTGCGGGTCGCGGATCGGCATCACGAACGTGTGCGCCAGGTGGTCGGTGTCGTTCTCCATGCCGTACCCGCAGCGGAGCACTTCCGCCAGCGCGCCGGCTTCTTCCGCGCGGTAGTCGTCCGTCTCGAGCTCGATGGACTTGGTGAGCGCCGCGACGGCTTTCGGCTGTTCGCCGACCCACGCGAGGACGACGCCCAGGTTGAACCAGGCGGCGGGGTCGTCCGGGGTGAGCACGGTCAGGTCTTCGAACGCCTTGCGCGCGTCCGAGTAGCGGCCGGTGGCGGCGGCTTCGGGCACCGGCTTGGCGGTGGGGCGGAAGGCGTACTTCTTGCTCGCGGCGGTGGGGTACGGGCCGTCCTCGCCGAACTCGCCCTCGAGCTGCGCCCGCAGGTCCGCGTCGGCCGGTTGGAAGTGGACCGCGCGCTCCAGCGCGGCACGGGCCGCGACCGGGCGCTGGAGCATCGACGATTCGTACTGGTAGATTTTCAGGTACACGGAGGTGAGCTGGTCGTGCGCCTCCGGGTCGTACGCTTCGGCCGCCTTGCGGTACAGCAGAAGCGCGCCGATCAGTTCGCCCTCATTCTCTCGGAACTGGCCGCGCAGGAAGTGGGCCATGCCGAAGTTCGGGTTCAGCTTCAGCGCCTCGGACAGCGCCTCTTCGGCCTTTTCGATCTTCTTGCCCTGGGCCTCCGGGTTGGTGTCGGCCATGCCCGCGTTGTAGAGGAACTGGGCGTAGAACCCGCGCACCGGGGCGCTCTGCGGGTGCGCGGTCAGCAGCTCCTGCATGGTGTGGAGCGCGGCCTCGTGCTGGCCCTGGCGCTCCTGCTCGAACGCCTTCTCGACGGCCGGGAAGTACGGGGCACAGCACCACTTAAACTTCTTGCCGCTGCCGCAGGGACAGGGGGTGTACGGGTCCAGAGGCATATCGGTGTCACCTGGGAGTGGGGTCGCGCGTGGTCGGCCCGTTTCGCGCCGGCCCTCAGCCGTGTGCGCGCAATTTGCGGGTTATTCCGCTCAACATAGCGGGTCGGGTTGCACCTGAAAACGGGGCGACGCGAGTTTGACACACTCAAAAGGTGTCCTAATTTTGCGTGACTCGATAATCGGCGCAGCGGACGCGAGCGCGCGTAGACCCGCCCGCGACACAGCCGCAAGACGGCTCTTCTCCCGGACCGACCGGGCTTCTAAAGGATTCCCAAATGGTGACGAGCGACCTCGGCGCGTGCGAATGGTTCGTGTGGGATCTGCGCCGCAGCGGACTGATCGACCGCGGACCGCTCGACCAGATCGTCGGGGAGTTCCTCAAGCGCAACCCGCGCGCGGAAGCCCCGGCGCTGGCCGAGTTCCTCGTCGATCAGAACACGCTGACCGCGTTCCAGGCCGAGCGCATTCTCAACGGCAAGAGCGCGGGCCTCGTGCTCGGGCCGTACGTGCTGCTCGACGCCATCGGCCAGGGCAGCATGGGGCAGGTGTACAAGGCCAACTCGAAGAACGACAACGTGCAGTACGCGGTGAAGGTGCTGCCGCGGCGCAGCATGTGGAACGTGCGGCTGGCCCGGCGGCAGGTCCGCTCGTTCGGCAGTTTCACGCACCCGGCCGTCGTGCCGTTCGTGGACGTGGGCACCGCCGGCGGGCTGCACTACCTCGCGTGGCCCATCGCCGAAGGCCAGACGCTCGAGTCGCTCGTTCAGCACCAGGGCCGGCTCGCGCCGAACCAAGCGGTGCTGTACGCGGTGCAGGTGGCACAGGGCCTGACCGCGGCCCACCAGAACAACCTGTTCCACGGCCTCATCAAGCCGTCGAACATCATGATCGGCTCGGACAACCAGGCCCGCATCCTCGACTTCGGCATCGGCTCGCTGCTGGTCGAGAACGAGGGCGAGAGCCTCGTCGATACGATGTCCACCGCGAACACGCTCACCAGCGGGCTGGACTGCACCAGCCCCGAGAGCATCATGGAGCCGACCAACCGCACGCCGGCCGGCGACCAGTACAGCCTGGGGTGCGTTCTGTACTACGCCCTGACCGGGCGCGTGCCGTTCCCCGAGGGTTCGGCGGTCGAGAAGATGATGGCCCACCAGACGAAGGAGCCGACCCCGATCCGCGAGCTGGCCCCGAACGTGCCCGCGGGCCTCGCGGCGGTGGTCCAGCGCCTGAT
>SXHE01000058.1 GCA_005773755.1 Planctomycetia bacterium | reverse complement strand
GGCGGTGAGCGCGTTGCAGGTGCTCAAGCCGGGCGAACCCGATGAGCCACTCAAGGCACGAGCCGATGCCCTCAACTGGGACATCGACCGCGCCGTTAAGCTCATTACCGGCTGATGCCTACGACTTTGCAATCGGCCTACAGCCGGCTGACGCCGGCCGTTCGCCTAATTCTCCACAATCGGGCTGGCCTTGTCCGCGGTGGGGAACGCCTTCGGCAGTTCGATCGTGACCTTGCCCGTCGCGGCCCACTCGGTCCCGCGGGTCAGCGTGCCGGCGAAGCCCCAGCACTTCATCGCGTTGGCGTCGTGGCCCATCGGCGTGTGGAACACGCGACCCTTCCCGTAGCTCACGGTCCAGATCATCGGCTCGTGCGCCTTCGTACCGCTGGAGTACGCGGTCGCGAGCACCTTCACGTTCTCGATGGGGCCGCGCATGTTGTCGTACAACTCGTCGCGGACGTGCGCCCACTCCTTCGGCATCCCTTTCGTGATGGCGTGCTCGCCGTCGCGCACGGTCACGGTGAACGGCCCGGTGTAGCGGTGCCCGGAGCCGTCGCCCTCGCCGGACTTCACCGTCACCGGCTTGCCGTCCGCTTCCAGGTACAGCCGGTCGCCGCCGGTCTTGCCGCGCCAGCCCATGCCGATCATCTGGTTGTACTCCTTCCACCCGCCGAACGCGTTGTTCGCCGCGTGGACGACAACGAACCCGAGCTTGCCGGACTTCACGAGCGCGTCGAAGTCGTCGTTGAGGTCTTTGCCCCACGGAGCGCCGTTGTAGTTGCTCACGACGACGGCGTAGTCGGCCAGCTTCGGGCGGAACTTCGCCATCTCGTCCTTCTTGTTCGCGGGCGGGCTGGTAGCGACATCGACCTCGAACTTGCCCGTGGCCTCCAACTGCTTCTTCAGCACGGGCGTGGTCTGCTGCCAGTTGTGGTTGTTCTGGCCGTCGATGATGAGCACCTTGATCTTGTCGTCGGCCGCGGCCGACAGCGCGGCAACAGCAAGCACGGCGAGCGCGGAGAGGAAACGCATGGCAGACTCCAAGAAGGTGGAGGAGGAGGAAAGCGAGCCGGTAGGCACAGCGCCAACAGGGTACAATGTATCGGCTCTTCAAGGGAGAGGCCGATGTTGCCCAACACCGATCGCGCGAACCAGCCGGGATTGTTCTGGCCGCGGCTCGCGGTTTGCGTGATGCTTGTCGTGTTCGCCGTGGCGTGCTTCTGCCCGGCGGTGAAGCTGACGCTGATGGGGGCTGTTGACCTTGTGTCGGGTTGGAAGTGCCTGACTGTCGGGATCCTATCGTGTCCCCCGCTTTGGGTCGCCAACCCACTGTTCTTCGCTGGCTGTCTCTTTCTCGTCGCGGGGCGGAATGCGGCTGCGTTCCTCTGGGGATTATCCGCAACCCTTCTCGTGTTTGGTTGTCTCACGGGACCACTCGACGGCGCGTTGTCGCTGACTTCGGGCGGTTACCTGTGGTTCGGGAACATGGTGTTCCTGACCGTTTTCGCGGGAATCAGATCGCGGTTGTACGGAGACTATGAACCTCGCCCGGTTGAACCATTCCCTTCGCCCCGAGGTGCTGCAATGAAGGACGATGCCAACACGCCGAACGAGGACGTGGTCCGCGTTTACGCCGGCTCGATCTTGTCGGTCGAGTTGTATCAGCAAGCGCTCAAGGAAGCCGGCGTCGAGAGCAAGGTCGTGGGGCTGGCGCTCTCCGCGAGCTTCGGCAGCGCGATGCCCGACTCGGTCGAGCTGTGGGTCAAGAGCGAGGACGCGGACAAGGCGACCGCCGCGATCCAGCGGTTCGAGAGCGAGAAGGAAGCGGCGGTGTGAACCGCGGCCGGGCGTAATTCGTACCGGAGTTTGGGAATAACCCGCCCGCGACGGCATCATGTCTTCATCAGGTCGTTGAGCGGCTATTCCCAATCACCCCAACCGGGTACGGAGAACGTCATGTCCCAGTTCAGCCCCAGCGGGCCGCGGAAGCGGTGCGCCCAGATGGTCGCGCTCGTGCTGGTTTCCAGCACCCTGAGCCTCGGCTTCACCGGCTGCGGTGGTGCTGGTCGGACACCGAAGGAGGCACACGGCGACGCCGCAGAGCGGGCACACGCGCCCGGCGTCGTGGACTTCAACGCGCAGAACGCGGAGACCTACGGCGCGATCGTCGAGAACGAGTTCCGCTCGCCGCTGGTCGAACCGCGCTCCACCTTCTCCTCGGAAGTGAACACCGCGTCTTACGCCAACGTGCGCCGGTTCCTCACGCAACAGAACCAGCTCCCGCCGCGCGACGCGGTGCTGCTCGCGGAGATGGTCAACTACTTCCCATACAAGTACCCCGCGCCCACCGGTGACAACCCGGTGTCACTCACGCTCGATCTGGCCCCGTGCCCGTGGAAGCCGGAGCACAAGCTCGCCCGCATCGGGGTGCGCGCGAAGGACATCGCCGCGAACGAGATGCCGGCCCGCAACCTCGTGTTCCTCATCGACGTGTCCGGCTCCATGTCGCAAGAGAACCGGCTGCCGCTCGTGAAGAAGTCGCTCAACCTGCTCGTGGACCGCCTCAACGCGAAGGATCGCGTCAGCATCGTGACCTACGCGTCCGGCGTGTCGTTGAAGCTTACGCCCACCGCCGGCGACCGCAAGCAGACCATCCGCGACGCGGTCAACAGCCTCGGCGCAGGCGGCGGCACCAACGGCGAGGGCGGCATCCAGCTCGCCTACGAAGTCGCCCGGCGGTCGTTCCTCGAAGGCGGCGCGAACCGGGTCATCCTTTGCACCGACGGCGACTTCAACGTCGGCGTCTCCAACCAGAGCGACCTGCGGCAACTTATCGAGAAAGAACGCACCAGCGGCGTGTACCTGTCCGTCCTCGGCTTCGGCATGGGCAACTACAAGGACGCGACCCTCAATGACCTCGCCACCCACGGCAACGGCCAGCACGCGTACATCGACACCATCGATGAGGCGAAGAAGCTGTTCGTCGAGCAGATCGGCACCCTGGTGTGCGTCGCGAAGGACGTGAAGTTCCAGGTCGAGTTCAACCCGGCGCGGGTGACCGCCTACCGGCTCATCGGGTACGAGAACCGCTTGATGAAGGCGGAGGACTTCAAGAACGACGCGAAGGACGCGGGCGACATGGGCGCGGGCCACACGGTCACGGCGCTGTACGAGATCGTGCCCGCCGGCGTGAAGATGGACCTGCCCAGCGTGGACGCGACCAAGTACCAGAAGCCCGCGAAGGTCGCGGTGAACATCGACGAGTGGCTGACCGTGAAGATGCGCTACAAGCAGCCCACGGGTGACGCGAGCAAGGAACAAGCCGCGATGCTGACCGGCAGCGGGACCGGGGCGATGAGCGAAGACTTCCGCTTCGCCGCAGCGGTTGCCGAGTTCGGGCTGGTGCTCCGTGAGTCGACGCACAAGGCCAACGCGAACCTGGACGCGGTGATCGAGCGCGCGAGCGGCGCGCTGGGCCACGATCCGCACGGTCACCGCGCCGAGTTCGTCGAGTTGGTGCGCAAAGCCAAAGGGCTGACCGACCGCGCGAAGGAGTGAGGCGCGTCGGCGTCTGCCAGAGCCGCCGTCCGGTGACTTGGCAGACGCTGGCGGCGTGCGATAATAGCGCGACCCCGAACCCGCGCCACTTTCGGACGCCCGTAATGGAACTGGTCATCGGCATCGACCTGGGCACCACCAATTCCGCGGCGGCGTTCCTCTGCCCGGACGGGCCGGAGATCATCCCCAACGCGGTCGGCGGGCGGCTCACCCCGTCCATCGTGGGCGTGGACGAATCGGGCGCGGTGCTGGTCGGCGCGGCGGCCCGCGAACTGATGGTGCTGCGCCCGGAGCGGTGCGCGGCGCTGTTCAAGCGGTACATGGGCACCGACCACAAGCTCACGGCCGCCGGGCGCGAGTTCACCCCGGAGGAGCTGTCCGGCCTCGTGCTG
This sequence comes from Planctomycetia bacterium, assembly GCA_005773755.1. Lineage (GTDB taxonomy): Bacteria > Planctomycetota > Planctomycetia > Gemmatales > Gemmataceae > Gemmata. The sequence goes on along the minus strand of SXHE01000058.1, from coordinate 213 downwards.
CGGGCGCTCAAGGCCGACGCCGAGGCTCACTTCAAGCACCCCGTCGCGCGCGCGGTCATCACCGTGCCCGCGTACTTCAACGACCGCCAGCGCAAGGCCACCATCGCGGCCGGCAAGATCGCCGGGTGGACCGTCGAGCGCATCCTGAACGAGCCGACCGCCGCGGCCATCGCCTACGGGTTCCACGACGCCGGCGCGGACAAGAAGCTGCTC
>SXHE01000653.1 GCA_005773755.1 Planctomycetia bacterium | reverse complement strand
GGCATCCGGGTCACCGACTTCTACGCCGCGTGCCCGGTGTGCTCGCCCACCCGGGCCAGCATCCTGACCGGTCGCTACCCGCAGCGCATGAACATCACCGACTGGATTCCCGGGCGCAAGGACACCCCCGACCAGCGCCTCAAGCGGCCCGCGATCAACAACGAGCTGCCGCTGGACGAGACGACCATCGCGACCGCGCTCAAGAAGCGCGGCTACACCACCGCGCTCATCGGCAAGTGGCACCTCGGCGGCAAGGGCTTCGAGCCGACTCAGCACGGCTTCGACGTGAACATCGCCGGCGACCAAACCGGCACCCCGCGGAGCTACTTCGCGCCGTTCGAGAACAAGCAGGGCAAGATGCCCGGTCTTGAGAAAGCGCCCGACGGCGAGTACCTGACCGACCGGCTCGCGGCGGAAGCGGAGAAGTTCATTGAGATGAACAAGACCAAGCCGTTCTTCCTGTACCTGCCGCACTACGGCGTTCACACGCCGCTCCGTGCCCCGCAAGCGCTGATCGACAAGTACAAGGTGACGCCGACGCACGGCAAGCAGAGCAACCCGACCTACGCCGCGATGGTCGAGAGCATGGACGCCGCCGTCGGCCGCGTGTTGAAGAAGCTCGACGACCTGAAACTGAGCGACAACACGCTGGTCATCTTCACCAGCGACAACGGCGGCCTCGCGACGCTCGAAGGGATGCCGTTCGCGCCGACGATCAACGCCCCACTGCGCGAGGGCAAGGGCTACCTGTACGAAGGCGGCATCCGCGTGCCGTGCATCATGAAGTGGCCCGGCGACATCAAGCCGGGCACTGTCACGAACGAGGTCGCGTGCAGCATCGACTTCTTCGAGACGATCCTCGAAGCCTCGCGCCGCGGGCTGACGAACGATCCCGAAGTGGGCAAGAAGAATCGCGACGGCCGCTCGCTCATGGCGATCTTCCGCGGCGAGAAGATGAAGGAGTGGGCCCACTTCTGGCACTACCCGCACTACGCAAACCAGGGCAGTCGGCCCGGCGGCGCAGTCCGGCGCGGCGACTACAAACTGGTCGAGTACTACGAGGACGGTCGCCGCGAGCTGTTCAACGTGAAGGCGGACGTTTCCGAGAGCCGCAACCTCGCGAGCGAGAAGCCGGACGTGGTGAAGGAACTCGCGGCGGAACTGGACAAGTGGCGCAAGGACGTGGGCGCGAAGATGCCGACCGCGAACCCCGACTACAAACCCAACCCGCCGAACAAGGACGGCGTCATCACGCTGCCCGCGCGCTCCGCGATGGTGTACGGCACGATGCTCCGCTACGAGCCGCTGCCGCACAAGAACACGCTCGGCTTCTTGGTCAACAAGAGCGACTACGCGACCTTCGACTTCACCGTGGAGAAGCCCGGCACGTTCGCGGTCGAGGTGCTACAGGGCTGCGGCAAGGGCAGCGGCGGGGCGAAGGTGGTACTGGCCGTGGGGCAACCGGGCGGCCCGCCGGGTGGGGTCGAGGTCGAGTTCCTCGTGAAGGACACCGGCGGGTTCCAAGCGTTCGAGGCCCGCGACGTGGGCAAGATCAAGATCGAGAAAGCCGGGCGCTACGTTCTGTATGTGCAAGCGGAAACGAAGCCCGGCGTCGCGGTGATGGACCTGCGGCAGATCGTGCTGAAGCCGACAAAGTAGTGCGCTCAGCGCACCACGATTTCCGCCGGACGGAGCACCACACCGGCGCGGGCGGCCGGGGCCGCGAGCGCGTGCAGCTCCGCCACGATCTCGCGGCGCAGGCGCGCTTCCATCGCCGCGAGCGCCCGCGCGGCGGTCATGCCGTCCATCACGCGGTGGTCGAAGTGCAGCCGCACGTCGAGCGCGCCGCCGTCTTGAAGCACGCCGGTGTTCAGCGCCACCGCGAGCGGGCCGATCAGGTTCAACGCGGTCGCCCCGCTCGCCCCGGTCAGACTGACGCCGAACGTGCCGAAGTTCTTCGCCTTGATCTTGCCGGACCACACGGTCGCGTACCACCACAGGAACCGGCGCACCGGCAGCGGCAGCCGGGTGAACCGGATCTGGCGGCGGAACGCGGGCACCTCCTCCACGGGCTTCGTTTTCCACTCGTGCAACTCCGCGGCCATCTGCGCCAGCGGTCGCCGGTCGGGCGCTTTGAAGAACCCGAAGAACACGCCCGGTTCGCCGCGGTACTCGCGCTCCACGGCCACGGACGCGACGCACTCGTCCGCTTCCCACAGGTGCGGCCACGGGGCGCGCATGTACGCGCGGCGCAGCTCCGGGCACGCGGCGGCCACGGCCGCGTACGCCTTCGCGAACAGCAGCGCCCACGCCGGCGGGTTGCTCAGTTCCTTCCGCGCGCGGTCGACTTCGCTCAAGTCCATCCGCCGCTCGAACGTGACAATCGGTGTGTGCCGCGCGGCGCGCATCAGGTCGCACACGAACCGCCGCGGCACCGACAGCCCCAAGCGGTGACCGGAACCGGACATCTCATCTCCCCCACTGCTTCGTCTCGCCGGTGCGCGAACCTCCGCGCCCGCTTCCGTGCCGTCTGTAGCCGGCACGGAAGCGAATCCCCCGCGAAGGCCGGGCGCTCGCGGTGTATAGTGTAGTGCGGCCCCCGACACAATTTCACCTTCGACCCGACTCATGCCCACACCCGAAGACGCGCTCGCCCCGCTGCGCGAAGCCCTCACCATCTCGCCCACGAACGTTCCGCTGCGGTTGCACGTCGCCGACGCGCTGCTCACGAGCAACCGCACCGACGAGGCCGAGGCGCTGCTGAAAGAAGGACTTTCGCGCACGTCCAACGACGGGCGGTTGAAGCTGGCGCTCGCGCGCGTGTACCTCAAGCAGGGAAAGTATTCCGCCGGCATCGTCGTGTGCGAGGCGCTCGCGCGGGGCGACGGCGCGGCCCCGGCGCTGGTCGTGCTCGCGCGCCTGTTGCTCCGCTCCGGCGAAGCGGACAAGGCCGCGGACGCCTACCGCAAGGCCGTGCTCACCGATCCCGCGGTCGCCGACGAGGAGCTGGCGAACCAACTCGGCGCGGCCCACGACGCGGACGAAGAGGACGAACCGAACGACGAGGAACCAGAGTTGGGCGGGCGCGTGCCGGCGGGCCAGACGCAGATGCCCGACGACCCGGCAGAGGTCGAGCGCCCGGAGGTGAAGTTCGCCGACGTGGGCGGCATGGAGGGCGTGAAGGAAGAGATCCGCCTGAAGATCATCTACCCGCTCGAACACGCGGACCTGTACAAGGCGTACGGCAAGACCGTCGGCGGCGGCCTGCTGCTGTACGGCCCGCCGGGGTGCGGCAAGACGTTCCTCGCGCGGGCGACCGCGGGCGAGGTGAGCGCCGCGTTCGTCTCGGTCGGGCTGCACGACATCCTGAACATGTGGTTCGGCAACACCGAGAAGAACCTGCACAAGGTGTTCGATCAGGCGCGGCGCACGCGGCCGAGCGTGCTGTTCTTCGACGAGGTGGACGCCATCGCCGCGAGCCGCGCGGACTTCAAGCAGAGCACCGTGCGCCCGGTCATCAACCAGTTCCTGTCGGAACTGGACGGCGTGCAGGCGAGCAACGAGGGCGTTCTGGTCATGGCGGCGACGAACGCCCCGTGGCACATGGACAGCGCGTTCCGCCGGCCGGGGCGGTTCGACCGCGTCGTGTTCGTGCCGCCGCCGGACGCCGCCGCCCGCGCGCTCATCCTCCAGTTGCACTGCGCCGGCAAACCGCTCTCGAACGTGGACTATTCGGCCGTGGCGCAGGCGACCGCGGACTTCTCCGGCGCGGACCTGAAAGCGGTCATCGACCGCGCGGTGGAGGCGAAACTGGCCGAGGCGGTGAAGACCGGCATCCCGAAGCCGATCGCGACCAAAGACCTGCTCGCTGCCGCGGTGCAGCAGAAGCCGAGCACCCGCGAGTGGTTCGCCGACGCGCGCAACTACGCGCTCTACGCCAACGACGGCGGCCAGGCTCGCCACCATGTCGCGATGGGTTGCGAAATCGACGCGCCGTTCGGTGCTTCCGTCGGTCTCGCAGAGGT
>SXHE01000652.1 GCA_005773755.1 Planctomycetia bacterium | reverse complement strand
GGCGGGAGCTCCTCGCGAAGCCGCAAGCGGCGGAACAACGACTACCGGGCGATTAGCGCGAAACGACCTTGTAATCGACAGTGTCGCGGTCGCCGAGGCTGATCTGCTTGTGGTACGTCGCCTTGCCCGTTTCGCCGCCGACGTACATGTACCAGTTCCCGGCGGGCAGCCGCACGTCGAACTCGCCGTAGGCGTTTGCGGTCGCGTACTCCTTCTGCTCCGGCTTGTCGGCGTTCATGAACACCACCTTCGCGCCCGAGCGCGGGGTGATCTGGTCGTTCAGCACCACTTCCCCGCGAACCGACACCACGCTGCTGCGGCTCACGGTCTTCTCCGGGCGGAGCTTGGGGGTGCCCGGCTTGGGGGCGGACATGGTCGGCAGCTCTTGCGGCGGGATGCCGTCGCTGGTGCCCTTCGGTGGCATCACGGTCGGCGGGTTCTCGCGCAACTGCTCGACGGTCGGGCCGTTGGCAGCGGGCGGCAGCGGGTAGAACCCGCTCGTGGTCGGTGGGTAGTAGTAGCTCACCACCGGCTGCTGGTAGTTGACCGGCTTGAGCGAGGTCACGGGCACCATCGCGCACCGCTCGACGTAGCTGGTGACCGAGTTGCACTGGCTGCGGAGCCGGTACGAGGTGACCGGCTGACACACCTTCTGCGGGCACCCGGTACAGGGGTCGTAGTAGGTGGTGTACTTGTACTCGGTGACCGGCTCGTAGAAGTAGCTGGTCACCTTCTTCGTGACCGGCTCGTAGTAGCTCTTGCGAACGTACTCCGTGACCGGCTGGTAGTAGGTGCGCTGGACGTAGCTGATCCGCATTTCCGGTTGCGGGCACGGCTGCGGGCACGGGGCGGAGTACGCCACGCGCGGCTTGTTGCAGTCGTTACAGCACACCTGGAACACGTTGTCCCAGGCGGCGGTGGCGCGGTTCGGCGTGCCGACCAGCCCGGCGAGGGCCAGGACCAGCGCGGCGGCGGCGCAACGGATGAACGTCATGGTGCGGATCTCCGGGGTGTGCGCTTCCCGACGGGACCGTGGCTCGCGCCCGGCCGGGCATCACTTAATAACAGTAAGTCGGACTTCGCGGCGCACAACCGGTTTCAGGTCGCGTCACAACCCGGATTGACGGGCGTTGCCGTTATAAGCGGTAGAGTCGGCGTATCCGGCCACGCTTCACCAACTTCCGGTGAAACTGGGCGAGATACGGGGGCCGGGATTGGAATTGTAAAAATGACCTGGAAGGACTGCGCAGCCGCGCGTCACCTTCGCAACCCGCGCCAGCACGCGCGGGCCATGAAGAACTGCCCCGCGGCACCCAGCGCGCCGATCAGCGTGGTCGCGAGCGCGACCCGCAGCACCCACAGGTCCGCGGTCTTTTTCGTTTCGTCCACGCGACGGCCGGCGGCATTCACCACTTGGCCCATACGGTCGGTGAACTCGCGCGCCTGCGCCAGCGCGGCCTCGACCGTCAGCAGTTGTTCCGCCGACGGGCGCTCCCCGGCCGCGACCGGGATGCCCAGGATCGTCCGCACGTTCTTCAGCTCGCGCGACGCGGAACCGAGGTCGGTGCGGGTCTGCGCCAGTTGCTCCGGCTTCACACCGAGCCAGCCCTTCAGTTCGGGGAACTGCTCGTCGCCGCCGAACAGTTCGAGCGCGGCCTCCGCGACAACGGCCGCGTCGGACGCGGTGAGGACCGCGGCGCTGGCCCGCTCGACCGACCCGGCCAGGTTCTCGGACGCGCGCCGCGCGGAGAGCAGCAAGAACGGGTTCACCGGCTCCGGCGGCACGGCGGACGAGTGCTTGCGGGCCTCGATCAGGTCGCCGTCGCCGCGGTCGATCACCTCGCGCACGAACTTGACCGCGTGGTCGGCGGCCCCGACCGCGAGCCGCGCTTTCACGGCCAGCGCCTCGGTGCGGCGGTTCGTCTCCGCCCGCACCCACCACACGCCGACGGCCGCGCCGAGGAACAGCACGAACCCGGCGACGGCGAGCACGAACCCGATCCCGGCCAGAGCGCGGCGCATCGCGAGGGGCCTCCGGTAGTCGTTCAGTCGCGCACGCGGACGATGTCGAAGTGCATCGTCCGCGCGACGACGGGGCGCGTCAGAACCCACTCCCGCGCGACCGCGTGCATCGGCGTCGGCGCGGGGTTGTTGGCGAGCAACCCGACGTTCACCGCGAGGTACTTCGTCGGGCAATGGGCCGGCACCTCGGCCGCAGTCGCGGACGGCTTCCAGCTCAGGTTCACCAGAACGAGCGGCGCGCGCCCGGCGTCCGGGTCGGCCCCGTAGTACCACACGCACAGCGGTTCGCCGCCGTTGTGGGCTTCGTTCCACGCCCGCAACTCGGGCACGCCCTGCCCCCAGTCGTAATTGGAATCGTGCAGCAGCTCGCGCCCGGCCTCCGGGCCGCCCCAGGCCTGATTGAAGTAGCTCAGGCCGTGCGGCCACACCCACACCGACGCGCCCCCGATCCCCGCGACGAGCGCCGCGACCAGCCACCGCGGGACCGCGCGCCCGTTGTGCGAATCGCGCTCGGCCCAGCCGCGCGCGATTGCCGCGGCCACCGTGATGTACGCGAGCGTCATCAGCAGAAACACGAACCGGACGCCGATCTGCACGCGACAGTTCGGCGTGAACGCGAGCAGCAGGAGCGCGACGCCGGCGGTCGGGAGCAGCAGCCGCCGGGGGTGCGCGACGAGCGCGGCCAGCAGCAGCACGAGCGCGGGCAGCGGCACCTTCATCGCGAGCGCGAAGAAGAAGTACGCCGGTGTCGCCCGCGTGTGCCATTCGCCCAGCAGGTACGTCCCGTGCCCGCGCATGTTGTGCTTGATCTGCTGCAGCAGCGCTTCGCCGGCGTTGGTGAAGATTTTCAGGTTGTGACTGACCGGCGTCATGGTTCGCTTCAGGTCGCCTTCGGGCAACGTGTCCGTCCACTTGATGAACGACGGCTCGGTGCCCCAGTCGCACCCACAGTAGCCGAACACCACCACCATGCCGATAAGCCCGATGCCAATGATGTCCTTGCGAAACTGGTACGTCGCGTGCCAGACGTGAACGCCCTTCGCGCGCAGCGAACTGCCCTCCGGGGCCGTGAGCGCACCGGCCCGCGCCAGGCTCCACAGCGCGAGAACGAGCATCGCCTGCGGCCCGAACGCGAGCGCGGACGCCTTCGCCAGGAGCGCCAGCCCGTACAGCACGCCGGGCACCACCACGCGGCGCGCGTACCCCGCGCCCGGCACGTAACAGTGGTGGAAGTGGTAGATCAGTACCAGCAGCAGCGCGAGACTCGCGGTGTCGGTGGTGGCGAGCGCGGCGTGCGCGAGCAAGTTGGGGTCGCACGCGACCAGCGCGACCGCGAGCCGCCCGCCCCACGCCCCGCCGAACGTGCGCCCCAGGCGCATCGTGTACACGAGCGCCAGCCACCAGAACACGAGGTTCGCCGCGCGGCACACGGGCAACACCGTGTGCAGGTCCGCGGCCGGGTCGAACTCCGCGCCGCGGTGCCGCTCCCAGAGGTACACGGGCAGGGTCTGCACGTCGACCGGCAGCGGCATCGTGCCGGCCTTCATCAGCAGCTTGTTGCTGCCGGTGCGCCAGCTCACCAGCCCGGCCTTCACGTAAAACGGCTCGTCGAACGTGACACCGACCCGCGCCGCGGCCGTCAGACACCACGCCGACGACGCCAGCCCGACCGCGAGAAGCCACACGAGATCCGCCCACCGTCCGCGCATACCGCCCCCTCTGGGTAGACTGCGGGGAATACCGCACCGGCGCGGACGGAGCAACCCCAAGAGGAAGTTGCGAGCTCCGAGTTGGGGACGGAGAGTCAAAGGGGCGAGCGTCTTCAACTTGGAGCTCGCAACTCACAACTCGCAACTCGGAACTTCTCGTATGTCCCTTCCCCCTTCGGTCGAACTGGTCAACTCCGGCGTGCGGCGCGGGGCGTTTCGCGTCGCGCTGTTCGACTTCGACGGCACGCTGTCGCTGGTCCGCGAGGGCTGGCCGCGGGTCATGGTCGATCTGATGATGGGCCACTTGCGCGACCAGCGGCTGATCCGCGAACCGGAGCCGGCGTGCGCGGCGCACGTCGAGAGCTTCGTGATGGCTCTGAACGGCCACCCCACGATCCGGCAGATGGAGCGGTTCGCGGAAGAAGTGGCCGCGCGCGGTGGCACCCCGGCCGCGCCCGCGGTATACCTTCGGCAGTTCCTCGACACGCTCCTGGCGGTCGTTTACGCTCGATGGGGCGATCTCGAATCGGGCCGCGCACGGGCGGCGGAGTGGGTCGTACCGAACGCGCACGGCATATTGCGCGCGTTCGAGGCCCGCGGCGTCCCGCTGTTCGTCGCCAGCGGCACCGACCTCGCGCACGTCGCGCGCGAGGCCGAGTTGCTGCAACTGACGGCCCACGTCGGCGGGCGCATCGCGGCCCCGAAGGACAACGATGCTAGCTTCCGCAAGCGGGACGTGATCGAGCGGACCGTGCGCGAGAGCGGCATTCGCGGCCACGAGTTGATCGGCTTCGGCGACGGCGTGGTGGAAACGCAAGAGGTGAAGCGGGCCGGCGGCGTCGCGGTGGGCGTCGCCAGCAACCCGGCCGGCGTGGGAGGGGTGAACGCGGCCAAGCGCGACACGCTCATCGCCGCCGGCGCGGACCTCATCGTTCCCGATTACGAACACGCGACCGAACTGCTCGCGTGGCTGTGGGGTGACGCATGACCGAGAAGCAGTGGCTGGCCGGCACCAGCGGCGAGGGGTTGGCCGAATACTGGGGCGAGCGGTTCACCGAGCGCAAGGCGCACCTGCTCATGCTCGCGTGCTGCCGGCGGCACCGGGCACACCTGAAGAACGCGACCATGATCGCCGCGCTCGACGCCATCGCCGCGCACTACGCCGACCCGGTCGCGGCGGACGCGCCGTTCGAGAGCGAAACGCTGCGCCGCCTGTACCCGCGGGTGAACGCGGTCGCGGGCCGGCGGGTGAACGCACCCGGCCGGGGGATCGCGTTCGGCGTGCTGGCCGCGGTCGAACCCGCCTCGGTCGCGAGCGACCTCCAAGAGACGCTGCGTTACCTCGTCTACAGTTGCCTGCACGACATCGTCAGCGGCCTGCCCGACATGGACGCCGAGCACACGGCGCAGGCGGTGCTCGTGCGCGAGGTGCTCGGCAACCCGTTCAACAAGAAGCTGAAGATCAAGCCCGCGTGGCGCACCGACACGGTGCTCGCCCTCGCGCGGCAGGTCCACATCGACGACGAGTTCTCTGCGATGCCGATCCTGGCCGACGCGCTCCAAGACGCCGGATGCGACAGCGACCCGATCCTGAACCACTGCCGCGACACGGCGCAGGTCCACGTCCGCGGGTGTTGGGTGCTCGACATGCTGCTGGGGAAGAAGTAGCCTCGATTCCGTCAAGCCGTGCGGTTTGTGCCGTCGATAACGGATGTGTGGAACTTCGCACCGCTAAAGCCGGGACGCGCGCCGCGCTGGTGCTCGCGCTGTTCGCGGGCTGCTCCGGTACGCAGTTCCTTCAGCAGAAGTGCCCGACGCCGCCGGACCCGAAGGCCGCGGCCGAAGCGCCCGCGCCCAGCGCGGCGTATCTGGTCGCGTGCCCGGACGTGCTCGAAGTCACGTTCGCGGACCACCCCGACTGGGACGCTGTCGCGGTGGTGGACGTGGACGGCCGGTTGCCGCTCGTGCTGCCGGGCAACCCGCGCGCCGACGGCCGCACACTGGAGCAGATTCGCGCCGACCTCGCGGCGCTCGCGGGGTGCGTGCCGGACCGCGTGAACGTGGCGCTGGCCGCGGCGCGCAGTAGTCGCGTCGTTGTGTACGGCCCGGTGCGCGGCCGCGCGCGGGCGGTGCCGTATCAGGGGCCGGAACCGGTCATCGACTTCCTGAAGCGCGTCGGCGGGTTGCCCCCCGGCTCGAAACTCAACCAAGTCTATGTGATCCGCCCGAACGTCGCCGCCGCGAGTAAGCCGCAGGTGTTCCGCGTGAACGTGCCCGCGGTGCTGGTGGACGGCGACCCGCGCACGAACGTGCCGCTGATGCCCGACGATCAGGTGTACATCGGCGAAACGAAGCAGTCGAGTTTGTCGCGGCTGATGCCGGACTGGTTGGGCACCGCGTACCGCCGCATGACGGGCCTGCTGCCGGACAGTTGGTGGCCGTTCGGGAAGGGACCGAAGCCGGGCGACGAAGCGCCGGGCACGAGTCAGCCCTTCCTCAAGCGCGCCCAGTAGCCGCCGTCCGACGGGCGGCCCGGCGTCGAGCGGTGTTCCGCTTCGAGTTTCACGCCGCGCATCCCCTTGCACACCGCGCCGACGACGCCTTCGTTCTCTTCCGGCTCGATGCTGCACGTCGAATACACGACGGCCGCGCCCGGCTTCACGCGCGCCAGTGCTTCGATGAGCAGCCGCGTTTGCAAGCGAACGAGGTGCTCGAACTCGTTCGGCTTGAGCCGCCACCGCACCTCGGGCCGCCGGCCGATCACGCCCGTGTTGCTGCACGGCACGTCGACTAACGCAGCATCGAAGGGGCCGTTTGGTATCTCGCCGCCTTCCTTCAGCATCACCGTTTCGACGCCCTCGATGCGGAGCCGGTCGCACAGCGCCGCCACCGTTTCGAGCCGCTTGGCTTCGGTGTCGCACGCGGTGATCCGGCCGCGGTTGTCCATCAGCTCCATGAGGTGCGTGGTCTTGCCGCCGGGCGCGGCGCACAGGTCGAGGACGTGCATTCCCGGCTTCACGCCGAGCGCGCTGGCGACCAGCATCGACGAGTGATCCTGCACCGCGAAGTCGCCGTCGGCATAGCCGGGCAGGTCGCGGATGGCGTGGTGTTCGGGGAACCGGAGCGACTGCGAGTGCTCGCCCGGTTGGGTGTCAATGGTCGCCGCAGCGAGCTGAATGCGGTAGCTCTCGCGGCTGGCGTGCAGCTTGTTCACGCGAACCCACAGCGGCGGCGGCGCGTTGAACCAGAAGCCGAGCCGCGTGGATTCGTCCGGGCCGTACCGCGCGAGCCACTTGTTCGCGAGCCACTGCGGGAACGAGTGCCCCGCCGCGAAGTACGCCGCTGACGCGGCGAGCGGGTCAGGCAGCACGGGGCGCGTGAGCTTGCGGTAGCGCCCGTTGCAAGTAGGCCCCTCCCCAACACCTCCCCCAAGGGGAGCGGGGCTAAGAACTGCGATTTGTTTTGCCCCCCCTCCCTTCTTAGGGGAGGGGGTTGGGGGGAGGGGTTCCTCGCGCCAATCAAACGGCACCGCGTCGGCCCCCGGCTTCTCGATGAAGTCGTCCGTCACCAGCTCCGCGATGCGGCGGAGCACGCCGTTGACGAAGCCCTTCGCCCGCTCCACACCGGCGTGTGCCGCCAGCTCGACGGTTTCGTGAACGGCCGCGTGCTTGGGGACGTGCGTGAGGAACGTGAGCTGGAACGCGCCGAGCCGCAGCGCGTCCCACACGCGCGGCTCGACCGCGTGCAGCGGGGTTTTGATGAACGGCTTGAGCAGCGCGTCGAGCGTGCCGCCGCGCCGCAGCACGCCGAACACCAGTTGTGTGACGAACCGCCGATCCTGCGCCGAGAGGTTCGCGCTGGCGAGCGCCTCGTCCACGAGTTCGGACGCGAACCCGTCGCGCGCCCGCGAGCGATTGAGCACATCGATTGCGACTTGCCGGGCGGTGATCGTCATGTCAGCACTTCCGGCCCGAAGCGCATGCCTTCAACGATGGGATAGCCGCGCAGGAACTCGTCCGCCGTCATCTTCTTCTTCCCCGCAGGCTGGAGTTCGGACACGAACACTGTGCCACCTTCTCCCACTTGAATGTTAATTGCGATCCACGACTGCTCACCAGGGATTTGCGCTATCTCCTTCGGGCACTCGTAGGTTCCACAGACGGTTCCCGGCGAGAACGGCCCAGAAGGAGATCGGACACTACCACCGCGCGTTGTGGCAATAATCACCCGCATCGGTTCTTTGCCCGGTCGGTGCAGGAACGTGTACGCGGTGGGCCACGGTTGCATCGCGCGGACGAACCGCTCGATGTAGTCCGCGGGCTTCGTCCAGTCGATCAGACCGAACTCCTTCTTGATCTTCGGGGCCTTCGTCACCAGCGCCGGGTCTTGCTT
>SXHE01000651.1 GCA_005773755.1 Planctomycetia bacterium | reverse complement strand
GTCGGTCGCGGTGCTGCTGTTCGGCGTCGGGGCGTTCGCGTGGTGGCGCGATTCGCAGGCCACCGAGCGCGCGGCCGAGCGCAAGGCGGCAGCGGCGAAAGCGGAAGCGGACGACGCGAACCGCCTGAAGGCAGAGGCCGAGCAACGGGCCGCGTTCGCGAAGACCGAAGCGGAGCAGAAGCTCGCGCTTCAGAAGGCCGAAGCGGATCGCGCCGCGGCGCTGGAGCGCACGCGCGCCGGCGTCGAGTCGGGCCTGAAGTTCGCGGCCGAGCTGCGCGCTCAGCACCGGTTCCGCGAAGCCGGCGAAGCGCTCGACCAGGCCGAGAACCTGCTGAAGGCCGGTGGCGCGGACGACCTGAAGCCGCGGCTCGCGCTCGCGCGGGCCGACCTCGCGTTCGCGCACGAGTTGGACGCGATCCGCGCCCGCAAGTGGGTGTGGGTTCCCGCGCCCGACGGCGACGGGGGCGCGTTCGACACCGGGTCCGCGGCTACCGCTTACGCCGCCGCGTTCGCCCGGCGCGGGCTGGACGTTTCCACCGGCGATTCGGACGCCATCGCGAAACAGATTGCCGGTTCGCCCATCAGCCGCGACATCGTGCGAGCACTCGACGACTGGGCCATCGAAGAGAAGAACGCCGCGACCGGCGCGAAGGTAATGGCAGTGGCCCGCGGCTCGGCTCCCGCGGACCTGCGGGCCAACCGGTTCCGCTTACCCGCCCTCCACCGCGATCGCACCCAACCGTTGCCGCTGCCGCCGCTGGCCGAAGACCTGACGGCCCCGGCCGCGCTACTCGCGGCCACGCTCATCGAGCGCCGGGGCGGCAACCCCGGCGTGATCCTCGCGATCGCGCTCGCCAAGTACCCGGACGACTTCGACATCGCCTTCGCGCTCGCGCACTGGTTCCACAACCGCGACCCGCAGCGGGCCATCGGGTACTACCGCACGGCCCGCGCGCTGCGCCCGGAGCACCCCACCGTACTGACGAACCGCGGCCTGCTGCTCGGTGCCCACGGCGAACGCGGGGTCGCGGTCGCGGTGCTCAAGGAGGCGATCAAGCTCCACCCGGAAGACCATATCGCCCATTTCAACCTCGGCGGCGTGTACGCCGCCCAAGAGCGGTTCACACTGGCCGAAGCCGAGTACCGCGAGACGATCCGGCTCAGCCCCAAGTACGCGGACGGGCACGCCAACTTGGGCGCGGTCCTGGGCCGGCTGAACAAGCCCGCGGAAGCAGTCAAGGTTCTCGAAGGCGCGGTGGTACTGGCCCCGAACAACGTCCGCGTGCGGATCAACTACGGGGCCGCGCTTCAGAGCAATCGCCAGCCGGACGACGCGATCGTGCAGTTCCGCAAGGCGGTGGAACTGGCCCCGAAGTTCGCCCCCGCGCACTACGCGCTGGGTGTGGGCCTGGAGGCGAAGAAGGACCTGCCCGAGGCGCACCGGTGCTTCCGCGAGGCCGCCCGCCTCGACCCGAAGCAGTACGGCGACCTGCTCAAGAAGCTCCCGCCGGAGAAGTGACAACGCGTTGTCGCTCAGCCCTTCCCTTTGCCCGCCGTGAACAGCCTCAATAATCTCCTTGCCGACTCACTCATGCTCTCGGCTGCTTTTTTTCTTGCGCAAAGCAATTACTACCAACATGTTGCGGATCGACCCGGAAAACGAACGGTACACGCTACTTTTCGGCGCGCGACGATCGCCCCTGTTGCGGGCCCGCGGTGCGCCCGCGTAGTATCGAGGGCGCGAAAATGACAAATGTACAGTCAGTGACACTCGCGATGGCGGCCGTGGCACTATACGCCATATACCGCGGCTACCGGCCGTGGAGGTGGACCCGGTGGGGCGGTGGCGGCGCGGAGCCGCCCGGCCCCGCGCGCCGCCGCTAGCACCGCGGGCGCAGGGGTGTGGGCTCGCGTGCGGCGTCAGTTCACGCGCTTGTCGAAGTCGGGGATCTGCGTGAACGCGATGCGCGTGGGGGCCGCGTCGCGCATTCCGAACATCGCGCCCAGGTACACCACGCTCGCGCCGAACTCGGCGTTCACGTCGTCCATCGCCGCGGAGATGTCCTCGCCCTGCCGGTCCTCGTCGAACAGCGACGGGGTCGCGCTCCGCGCCGGCACCAGGTCGCTCAGCACCGTGCCGAGTTTGAACGGCGTGCGCCCGCGCGGGCGCAGCGCCCACAGCTTCTGCGCCGCGCTCACGAGCGCCGGCGTGTCGTGGCACCGCGGCACGCGGGTGCTCTCCTCCCACCAGTGCGACTCGCCGCGCTCGTCGCCGTAGAAGCTGACCCCGACCGAGATCGCCCCGCACCAGTAGCCGATCTTCCGCAGCCGCGCCGCGGCCTTGTGAACGAGCCGCATCAGTACCCCGTACGCGCCGTCGTCGGTGCGCAGGGCCGGCGGCAGGACGTGCGAGTGGCTCACGGTCTGCCGGCGCGTCGGCGCGTCGGCCACGTCCTCGCCGCGCAGCAGGCGGAACCACCGCTCGCCCAGAATCTTGCTGCCCCACACTTCGGCGAGGGTCTTCGCGGGGGCCTTGCACAACTGCTCGACGCTAAAAATGCCGTGCAGCTTGAGCCGCCGCTCCATGCGCGGCCCGACGCCGGGGAAGTCCGTGAGCTGGAGTCGGTACAGCGCGGCCGGCATCTCGGCGTCTGGCAGCACCGTGAGGCCGTTGGGCTTCTGCATGTCGGACGCGACCTTCGCCAGCATCGTGTTCGGCCCGATCCCGATGGAGCAGTGCATCTGGTCGCCGGCGAGGGCGTAAATCTCCCGTTTGATTTTGCCGGCCATGCCGGTCGCGACGTCCGGCTTCCGCTCGTCGGCCATCAACCGACATGACATCTCGTCGATGGACATGACAGTCTCGACCCCGACGACACGGCGCACGGCCGCGACGATGCGGTTGTGCATGATGACGTACCGCTTGTGGTCCGCCACCACGCTAACCACGCCGCGGCACAGCTTGCGGGCCTCCCAAACGGGCGTCCCGGTCTTGATGCCGAACCGCTTGGCCTCGTAGCTGGCGGCGATGCACGCGGTGTTCTCGGCGTCGGTGGGCACGACAATGACCGGTCGGCCGCGCAAGTGCGGCTTTTCCTGCTGTTCGCACGAGGCGAAGAACGCGTTCATGTCGACGAACATGTGTCGGAGCGGCACGGGAGTACCTCCATCGCGTGCCGCCCGCCGGATCGAATCGGGCGTACACTATATACATTAGTGCGCGACGATTCCGCGAAATGCAACCGAGATTGGCCGGAATGCGAGAAATGAGGGGCGCGAAGTGGGGTGCGTAATCCAAAACCTCAGGTGCACAATGAAACGGTGCACCGCGGGTTATACCCCACGCGGTCAGGCGTGATACGTTCTCGAAGGTTCGGAAGGGAGGGTCACGAGTGACGCCAACTCAACGGCGTCATCAGCCCGGGCCTGCTGGCCGTGGTGCTGGTGCAACTGGCGGTGAAATGACGAGCCGGAAGCGTGAGCGACGGACAACACACTCCGTCGCCCACGCTTCCGGCTCGTCGGGACGAAGCTGGAACCCTCAACTTCTTTACTGCTGGCCCTGTGCGAGCGCCTTCGCCGCGGCAGTTTCGGCCTTCTGCTTTTCCATCGCTGCGTTGAACTTGCGCGACACCGGAACAAACAGAGCCGCGAC
>SXHE01000650.1 GCA_005773755.1 Planctomycetia bacterium | reverse complement strand
GGGCGCGGCGAGGAAGCCGAGCGGCACCAGAGCCGCGGCGGTCACGACCATCACGAACGCGGTCCGTTTGCCGGTCGGG
Organism: Planctomycetia bacterium; assembly: GCA_005773755.1. Classification (GTDB taxonomy): domain Bacteria; phylum Planctomycetota; class Planctomycetia; order Gemmatales; family Gemmataceae; genus Gemmata. The sequence goes on along the minus strand of SXHE01000650.1, from coordinate 5,027 downwards.
TCGCTGCCGGGGAGCATCTTCAAGCCGCCGTCGGCGTAGTCGTTGCGGTACATCCAGGCGATGGCGAGGAAGTGCGGGATCTGCCACAGGAACAGGATGCCGAACACGACCGCGGCCCCTTCCCACCCGGCCCAGCCGTCCCAGCCGCGGGCCGCGTACCAGCCGATCACCGGGGGCAGCGCGCCGGGCACCGCGCCGACGACCGTGTTCCACACGCTCACGGTCTTCATAGGCGTGTAGACGAAGGCGTACAGGACGAACGTGAGCGCGGCGGCGACGGTGGCCGGCGCGGGCACGGTGGCGGCGAGGTACGCGAGGCCCGCGCCGGCGAGCGCGGCCCCGAAGATCGCGGCCTCTTCCGGCGAGACGCGGCCCGCGGGCAACGGGCGCTTCATCGTCCGCTTCATGCGGGCATCGATCTTGCGCTCCATGAGCTGGTTCAGGGCGCTGCCGCCGGCGGCGACCAGTCCCGCGCCGAGCAGCGTGCTGAACAGGGTGCGGACTTCGGCCGCGGCCCCGGCACCGAGCAGGTAGCCGGCGGCGACCGTAAACAGGGCCATCACCGCGATCCGCGGCTTGGTCAGTTCCAGGTAGTCCGCGAGCCGCGACGGGGCGTGCGCCCGCACCCGCGGGCGCGCGGCACCGGACGAACCCGCGAGCGGGTTCAGTGCGTCGGCCTCGGCGGTCAGCGTCGCCTTCATCATGGAGCGCGGCCCTAAGCGTTGGCGGCGCGCGCCGGCTCGCGCGCGCCTGCCGAAACAACAGGTTCTGTTGTAGGAACGGGCGAAGCGACCGGCCGCAACCGAAGCGACAGGGCGAGCGACACGGCCCACACCCCGCTGCCGACCAGCGCGTGCAGCGTGCGGGTCGCCCCGCTCTGCGGCGTCACCTTCACCAGTTCGGCCCCGAACTTCGCCAGCCACGCTTCCACTCCGAGCGCCAGTTGCAGCGCGAGCAGCACGGCCAGCGCCCACGCGAACCGCCCGGCCCGCGCGCGAACCGCGGCGTCGGCGAACACGGCCCGCAGCAGCCAGACCGCAATCGCGGTCGCGAGGAACGCGGTGAGGAAGTGCAACCGCTGCGGCTGCGGCGCGGGGAAGTGCCGCACCCACGCCCCGAAGATCACCTGCACGAAGATCAGGTGCGCGAACACGACGGCCCACCGGTGCAGCCGCCGCGCGTCCGCGCTCGGAGCCGCCACCGCCGGCCGCGCGGTCGCGACCGCGAGCCACGTCAGCAGGCCGAACACCACCTGCGCGAACACCCCGTGGAACGCCGCGAGGTCGGTTCCCACCAGCTCGTTCAGCTTCACGCGGAAGCCGCCGAGCAAGCCCTGCACCATCACCGCGATCAGCGCCAGCGCGCCCAGAACGCGCACGCCCTTCCCCGCCGATCCGAACGCGGCCGCGGCGACCATCAGGGCCGCGCCCGCGAGCGCGGTCGCCATCGGCTTCTGGGGAAGTTGCACGGCCTTCGCGCTCACGTCCTTCTGCGCCATCAGCCCGCGGTGGAAGTCGCCGTAGCTCACGACCAGTACGAACAGCCCCGCGAGCGCGGCCCCGCGGGCCGCCTTCCGCGGCTCGGTCCAGAGCACACCGATTGCCAGCACGATGACAATGCCGCCGACGGTCCAGCCGGCGATGCGGTGCGAGTGCTCGATGAAGAACGCGAACTCGTCGCGGAACCGGGCCTTCTCGTCGGCGGTCGCGGTGCGGAACACGTACCACGGTTCCGTCGGCCACACGCGATCCGCCATGCCCGCACCAAAGCTGGTCACGAGCTGACCGATGGCGAGCAGCACGAGTGTCACGACGACGGCCAGAATCGCCCAGAGGTGGAGCCAGCGGGGAACGGGGCGCGGGAGCGGGTCGGTCATCGGTGCGGAACTCGAGCGGCGCGGCGAGGGGTACGTTCAGCCTACGGATTGGGGTACACCGCGGCCCGCACGTCGGGCGGGAGCTTCGCGGGGTACGGCGCGGCGGTCACGAACCGCACCAGGTCCCAGGCGTCGCGGTCGGTATACTTGGGCGGGCCGTGCGCCGGCATCCCCACGGCCGGGATGCCGAACCGGATGCGGGCGAACACGTCTTCCGGCCGCGTGCCGCCGCGGAACTGCGGCTCGACGAAGTTCGCCGGCTTCGCGACCGTGCCCCACACGTCGTACCGATACACCGGCTTGCGGCCGTAGTCGCCGTGGCAACTGACGCACGAGTTGTCGGCCTTCGCGGTGAACAGCGCGTGCCCGCGGCGCACGGCGGCCTCGAACGCCGGCGTGCCCGGTTCGCCGTCGTTCGGTTCAGCGGGCAACGGCGGCGCGGCCTCGGCCTTCTCCCACTCCGCGACGATTGCGGCCTTCCGCGCGGCCGGGTCGTTGGGTCGGCCCTCGATCTGCGCCCGCATCGACTCGAACTCCACCTGCCCGCGAACGGACAGGTACACAACGTAGCCGGCGAGCAGGTCGCGCTCGCCCTCTTGGAGGAGCGCGAACGCGGGCATCGCGGTGCCCTTCAGCCCGTCGTGCAGGGTGCGGATCAGGTCGGCCCGGCGCGGCTTCAGTCCCTCGCCGCTGGTGACGAACTTGAACGCCCCCTGCCGGTAGTCGCGCGGGAACGGCACGATGAACTGCCCGGACTTCAGCCCGCGGCCGTCGCCGGTCAGGTTGTGGCAGTCGAGGCAGTGCCGCTTGTACAGCTTCGAGCCTTCGGCGAGGTGCGCCTTAGTGAGCTTGAGCGCCGGGGCCAGTTCTTCGGGCGCGGCCGGCGTGCCGAAGGCGCTTTTGAGGAACGCATCGAGACCCTCAACCGCAGGCGGCGCGACGGTAAGACCGCCGAGCGCGTCGAGGGCCGCGATCTCTTCGTCGCGCTTGCCCGCGGTGTTCGGGCCGGGCGCGGGCTTGTCGGGCAGTTTCAGCGCGAGCCGGTCGGCGCGCGCGGGAAAGGTGAGGTTCGGCGGGTGCTCCGGGTTCGACCCGCACCCGCCGCACCCGGCGAACAGTAGCGCCGCGCCGAGGGTCGGCATAGCGGCCAGTACCGCCAACAGTCGGGTTCGGCCCGCGCCGGGTGGGCGCGGGGGCTGGCAAAGAGGTGCGTCCAATGTGGTTCCGCTTCCGCGGGCGATTAACCGATCAGCAGGTGCCGCGTCATGTAGTCACCGAGGAACAGGACGAACAGGATGCCCATCCAGAACAGCGACGACAGTGCGGTGAGGATCACCACCTTGTCGCCCTGTTTGAGGTGCATGAAGTGGTAGCCGACCAGCGTGGCCTGGATGGAACCGATGGCGAGCTGGAACGGCAGCGCGAACTTGCCCGGCCCCATCGCCTGGGAGCCGAAGATGTTCACCAGCGCCAGCCCCAGCACCGCGAGGAAAACGACGACGAGCTGAGCGGGCTTGTCGAGGTCTTTGCGGATGCCGTGCGGGTCCGCGTCGGGCGTCGTGGCAGTTGTGGGAGTCGGATCGGCCATGTCGGAAGCCCAAAAGGGTTTCGTTCTCGTGAGGTGCCTGGGGTTTCAACCCCTGGCGCGCCGCGGGCGCTAGTGCTTGTAGCCGGCCCCGGCGAGGTACAGTAGCGGCATGAGGAACAGCCAGATCGCGTCCACCAAGTGCCAGTACAAGCTGACGGCCTCGACGGTGGAGTAGCTCTCGGGCGGGAGCGCCCCGCGCCACGCCTCCCACACCAGCCACAGGATGCACCCGATGCCCACGATGATGTGGATCCCGTGGATGGCGGTCATGATGTAATAGAAGCACAGGAACAGTTGGACTTTGTTGGAGTCCACGCCCTTGTGCTGGGTCTGAACCGCCAGCTCCTTCGCCCACTTCTGGCGCTCGGGCTTGAACTGGTGGGCCTTCGCCTCGGCCTCGGTCTTGCCAACGATTTCGGCCTGAGCCGCGGCCAGTTCGTCGTTGAACAGCTTCCCCGGTACGTAGTGCTCGTGGAAGTCTTCGGCGTACTCGAACCCCTTCATCACCATGAAGGCGGTGGCGAGCGCGGCGGTGGCGAACAGCCAGCGGATCAGCTCGCCGCGGTTGCCGAGTTTGGCGGCCCGGATCGCCAGCGTCATGGTCAGACTGCTGGTGATGAGGAACATCGTGTTGATGGTCGCGATGGTCCGGTTCAGGTGCGAACTGGCGACCTCGAACTCGTGCGGGTACCACAGCCGGTACACGGTGTACGCACCGAAGATGCCCCCGAAGAACAGGATCTCCGTGGCGAGGAACATCCAGATCCCCAGCCGCTCGCAGGCGTGCTGTTGACCCAGATCCTCGAAGTGGTGCTTAAGCGCCGGTGTGTTGTGTTTGGCCGACACCGTTAGCTCTCCTGTTTCGCGGGAACGTTCGTGTCGTGGCCCTTAGTCGCGCCGCTCTCGTCCAGTTCGCCCGGCGCGCCGCTCGGTGCGTCGGGCAGGCTGCGGCCCATCTGGTCCACGCCGATCGAGTACTCGTACGGGCCGCACACCACGACCGGCATCTTCGACTCGTCGAAGTTGAAGATCGGGGGCGGGCTTTGGCTCACCCATTCCAGGCCGGTGGCGCTCCACGGGTTCGCGGTGGCCCGCTTGCCGTAGAACAGCGACAGGGTCAGGTACACTGCCGGCATCAGGTAGCCGAGGCCCAGGATGCTGGCCCCAGCGGTGCTCATCACGTTGAAGAACTGGAACTCCTGCGGGTAGTTCGGGTACCGGCGCGGCATCCCGTGGTAGCCGATCACGAACTGCGGGATGAACGTGATGAAGAACCCGAAGATGATGATGCACGCCGACATCCGGCTCCAGAAGTCGGAGTACATGCGCCCGGTCATCTTGGGCCACCAGAAGTGCAGCCCCGCGAAGTATCCCATCACCATCCCGCCCACCATCACGAAGTGGAAGTGGGCCACGACGAAGTAGGTGTCGTGCAAGTGAATGTCGGTGCCCAGAGTCGCGAGGTAAATGCCGGTCAGCCCGCCGACGATGAACAGTACGACGAAGCCGATCGAGAACAGCATCGGGGCCTGGAAGGATATCGACCCCCTGTACAACGTTGCC
>SXHE01000649.1 GCA_005773755.1 Planctomycetia bacterium | reverse complement strand
GGTCGCCCACAGCCGCATCGCCTGGCGCTCCGCGAGGGCGCGCACGTCGGGTGGGAGGACGCGCGACCAGTGCCCCAATCGGCGGAACACGCGCTCCGCTTCGATCACCGCCCGCGCGAGCCACGGGTCGGCACTCGCGTCCGCGCGGGCGACCACGTCCGCGAGCGCGTCGCCCAACCCGGCGCGCACGACCGAGGCCACGTCGAGTACGCCGTCGCGGGTGGCGCGCGCGGTCGCGACCAGCGCGCGGAGCGCGGAGTGCCCGACCACAGACGCCGGCTGCCGGAGCGCCGCTCCGAAGTTCGGGAACGCAACCGCTTCCGCCGCGAGGACCGCCCCCGGCGGCAGGTCTGCCGCGGCGTCGGCGCACCGGAGCACCGAGAGCAGCGCGTCGGTGCGGTTCAGCCGCCGCAGAGCCGCAGTCGCGTCCACCCAGTACCACGCCTGTTCGATCGGGTCGGCGGACAGGGTGCGGGTGAGCAGCCCTTCGAGCACGCGGGCCGCTTCGGTCGTGCCCAGTTCGGTGAGCGCACGAACCTGAACCGCAAGGTCCAACCCGGCCCGCAGCTCGCGCTCGATCAGGTCGGCGCGGCCCGCGTCGAGCAGTTCGGCGAAGTGCGCCTTCGCACTGGCGCACGCGGTCTCGCCCAGCAGCCCGCCGGCCTGAAGGTGCCGGTGCTGGCGGTCCACGGTGGCGGTCGCGACGCGCGGCACCGCGCGGCGCGGCAGCAGCCACCGGCGCGGGCGGGGCCGCCGGTACGCGAGCCAGAACAGCCCGCTCGCCGCGACCAGGGATAGAACGAGGTACGGCATTCGCTTCGCTACTCGCGCACGTGGCCGTCGCCGGTCACGAGGTACTTGTACGTGGTCAGCTCGCGCAGCCCACACGGGCCGCGCGCGTGGAACCGGTCCGTGCTGATCCCGATTTCCGCGCCCAGGCCCAGCTCGAACCCGTCGTTGAACCGCGTGCTCGCGTTCACCATCACCGCGGCCGAATCGACCTGCCGCGTGAAGGCCCGCGCCGCGTTCAAGTCGCGCGTGACGATGGCGTCGGTATGGTGCGACCCGTACTCGGCGATGTGGGCCACCGCGCCCGCGAGGTCCGCGACCACCCTGATCGAGATGACCAGATCGAGGTACTCGGTGCGATAGTCCTCGTCGGTCGCCGGCCTCGCGCCGGGGACGTGTCGGCGCGTTTCGTCACAGCCGCGCATCTCGACGCCGTTCGCGGCGAGCGCCGCGCCGATCAGCGGGAGGAACTCAGCGGCGACCGCTTTGTGAACGAGCAAACACTCCGCGGCGTTGCAGGTGCCGGGCCGCTGGCACTTCGCGTTCACGACGATCCGCGCCGCCATCGCGAGGTCGGCCGCAGCATCGACGTACACGTGGCACACGCCGTCGTAGTGCTTCAGCACCGGCATCCGGGCTTCGGCCGCGACGCGCTGGATGAGCGACTTTCCACCGCGCGGGATCGCGAGGTCGATGTGGTCGCTCATCGCGAGCAGGTGCCCGACCGCGGCGCGGTCGGTAGTAGGCACGAGTTGAACCGCGTCGGCCGGCAGCGCGGCGCGCGTCAGTTCTTCACTCAGCAGCGCGTGCAGCGCGGTGTTTGAATGAACCGCCTCTTTGCCGCCGCGCAGGATGACCGCGTTGCCGCTCTTGACGCACAGCGCCGCGGCGTCGGCGGTGACGTTCGGCCGCGACTCGTAGATGAAGAACACCACGCCGAGCGGGACGCCGACCTTGAGCACTTGCAGCCCGTTCGGGCGCTGCGACGCTTCTCGCACCTCGCCCACCGGGTCCGGCAGCGCGGCGACCTGCCGCAGCCCTTCGGCCATCGCCGCGATCCGCTTCGGGTTCAGCGTGAGCCGGTCAATCGCTGCGGCGTTCAGCCCGAAACCGGGCGCGGCGGACACGTCCTTCGCGTTCGCGTCGAGCAACTCCGCCTGTCGCGCTTCGAGCGCCGCTGCGGACGCGAGCAGCCATCGGTTCTTGGCGGCGGTCGGCGCGATCGCCAGTTCGTGCGAAGCCGCCTTTGCCTGGCGCGCGAGGTCGGCGCACAGGGCGGGCAGTTCGGCGTTCGACGGAGGCGCGGACACGGGTGACCCTCTTCGCCGCTTGCGGCTTCGCGCGCGGCTTAACGGTGGCGGTCGATGGCTTCGAGTAGGATCGCGGCGTCGCGCGCGCCGGCCACATCGTGAACCCGCAACACGTGCGCCGTGCCGCGCGCCGCGCTGAAGCAGGCGACCGCGAGCGACCCGTTGTCGCGCTCGGTCAGGTCTCGGCCGCACAGCTTCCCGATGAAGCCCTTGCGTGACACCCCCAGGCACACCGGCCGGCCCAGTGCCGCGACGCGGTCCAGGTGCGCGAGTAGTTGCAGGTTGTGCTCCAGTGTTTTGCCGAAGCCGATTCCGGGGTCGAGGCACACCGCTTCCGGTGGAATACCGGATTCGCCCAAAACCCGCAACCTCTCTTGCAGGTAGGCCGTTACCTCGCTCACCGCGTCCGCGTACTGCGGGTTCTGCTGCATCGTCGCGGGGTCGCCGCGCATGTGCATCACGACGCAGCCGGCGCGGAAGTGGTTCGCAACGGCGATCATCGCCGGGTCGCGAAAGCCGGACACGTCGTTCACGATGCTCGCGCCCGTGTCGAGGCACGCGCGGGCGACCTCGGCCTTCATGGTGTCAACTGAGATGGGAACCGTGCCGCGCTTAGTCAGCTCCGCGACCACGGGTATGACGCGGCGCAGCTCCTCGTCGAGCGGAACGGCCACCGCGCCGGGGCGCGTCGATTCGCCGCCGATGTCGAGAAGATCAGCGCCCTGTTCGACGAGCGCGAGCGCGTGCGCGACCGCGTCGGGCCACTTCCCGCCGTCGGAGAAGCTGTCCGGGGTGACGTTCACGATGCCCATGACCAACGGCCGCGGGCCGAGACTGAGCGCGCGGTCGGGGAGCTGCCAGAGGAGAGGAGCCATGCCGTCAACGTAGTGGCTGTTCGCGCTTTCGGAAGAACAGCGCGTACACGAGCGCGCCGGTGGCGATGAAGCCCAGCCCCACCAGCGCCTCGCTCCGCGAACCGGGGTTCACGAAGAACGTGACCAGCACTGCGGCCATGATCGCGCAGTACAGGGCCGGCACGACCGGGTAGCCCCAGCACCGGTACGGCCGGTTCTCCGCGGTCACGGGGATGCGCTTGCGGAACACGAAGATCGTCGCCACGGCCAGCGTCTCGAAGGTGACCGAGCCGAAGATCACGAACTTGGTCAGCACCTCGAACGGCGAATCTTTTACCGGCTTCCCGTCCGGGCCGATGTCCTTCGTGTCGAACAGCGGCAGGTCGGATTGCAGCAGCGCGCCGAGAACGACGATCAGCAAGCACGCCCACGCGGTCATAACGATGGTCGCAAGCGCCGGCGTCTGGTAGCGCGGGTGCAGTTCCGCGAGCTTCGCGGGCGCGAGCTTGTCGTGCGCCATCGCGTACAGCAGCCGCGGGCCGACGAGGACGTTGCCGTTCAGTGCGCCCAGAACCGAAGTCATGACGATGGCGCTCGCGATCACGATCCCTACGGGGCCGAGTAGTGCTTCGCAGAACTCGGTCGCGAGCGGCGTCGAGGAGAGCTTGCCGTCCGCACCTTTGGCGATGATGACCTCGCGCGGGATGACGAGGTGATAGGCGAGGTTCGCCCCGCTATACACAGCGATGAGGATGAACACCGCGACGAGCAGCGCGAGCGGCAGGTTCCGCTGCGGGTTCTTCACCTCCCCCGCGACCGGGGCAATGTTCATCCAGCCGTTGTACGCCCACAGCACGCCGATCAGCGCGGCCCCGAACCCGGCGAGGTTGTTCGCGACCTTCGGGCCGTTCATGGCGAGGTTCGCCACGCTCGGTTTCGGCTCGCGGCCCATCGCGTAGATCACGAACGGCAGCGCGATGAGGAACAGCAGCGACGCGACCTTCAAGACGGTAATGGCGAACTGCACCGCGCCGCCGAGGAACGTGCCACGAATGTTCACCGCCGTGAGGCCGACGAGTACGCACACGGTCATGAACTGCCGCGCCCAGAACGACAGCACCTCGACCTTCTGACCGGGGTAGAGCGACTGGCGCAGTACGTCGTGGAACGACTCGGTGAACATGGTGGCGAGGGCCGCGCCGCTGGCCGCGCGGATGATCCAGAACTCGACCCAGCCCCACAGGAACCCGGCACACCGGCCGTACCCTTCGCGCAGGAACACGTAGTTGCCGCCGGCCCGCGGGAACAGCACCGCGATCTCCGCGAGCGCGAGCGAGCCGAGCAGCGCGAGCACCCCGCCCAGCACCCACACGGCGACGACGAGCCAGAGCTGATCGACGCTGTTGGCGACGGTGCGCCCCTTGACGAACACGCCGGACCCAATGACCGTGCCAACGATGATGGCGGTCGCGATCCACGGGCCGAGCACGCGCGGCAGCCCGCCGGGGGGATCAGGTTGTGTTGGTTGCATGAGGGGCGATGATACGCCAGACGTGCGCAGGAAGCCACTTGATAGCCGAAGGCGAGCGCGTCGCGACGCGCTCGCCTTCGGCTCGCGGCTAACCAGGGTGCCCTACTTATCAGGGAACCGCTCGTCGATCAACTTCTTGCTTTCCTCAGCGATCTTCTTCGATTCCGCCTTGAAGTCATGGCCGCGCTTGCCCTCCCACAGCGAGAAGGTGATCAGGAACCGCTCGCGGTAGATGAGGGTGTACATGTGCGACGACTGCTCGAACGGCTTGCCGGCCTTGGCGTAGCTCTCGACCGTGTCGATGATGTGATCGCCCGCGATGTCGCGCGCGACGACGATGAACCCGGCCGTGCCGACGTCGAAGGACTTGACCGTGAACCGCGGGTCCTTGCCCATCTTGGCGATGTACTCCTTCGGCCCCTTCGCGTCCTTGAACTCGCGGATCACCCAGTGATGCCCGACGACGGGGATAGCGGCGTTGAGCTTCTTCGACGCGATGGCGGAGTTCGGTCCGGCCGAGTCGGTGCTGCCCGCGAAGGCGGCGACCTCGGCGGCGCAGAGCTTCGTGCCGTCAGTGATGATCGCGTCGGCGAACCGCGCATCGACGCGCTTGCCGTCGCCTTCCGTGAACCCGCGCTTGCCGCCGACGGCAACTTGCACGAGGTCCGTGCGCTTCACCTTAAATGTGTCCGCGTCGTTCGGCTTGAGCGCTTTGGGCAACACGTTCGTGAAGTCGGTCCGCAGAGCGAACTCGCCGAGGTCGTTCATGTGCAGCAGGCAGCGAATCGGATCGCCCTTGTCGGGGAACAGATCGAGCGTCATCGGCGTAGCGTAGGTGTTGATCCGCACCTTGTAGGGGGTGGTCTTGTCGCCGCGCGTGAGCGCGGCTTTACGGTCGGGGCCGAAGTCAATTGCGACCTTCTCGCCCTTGCCGTTGGTGCCGGTCCACTTCGTCTTGTTCAAGTTGGGGTCGAAGGGTGTTCCGCCGGCGGGCGGCTTCGGGTCCTTCTCACCGGGCCGGAACTTCTCGGCCACGCGCGTCGCGGCCGGGTCGAACTTCCCGCTGCGGAGCGTGCCGACGGTGAACTCGTTGAGCGTGCCCATGTTGGTGGAGTCGAGTTGCCCGCGGTTCTCCCACAGCCAGCGGTAGTTGAACCGGAACCAGACCGGGCGCGGCGTGGTCAGGAGCGTGCGGTTGTTCACGACCTGACCGTTGAGGTTGAAGAACCAGCGCACGTTGGCATCGCCACCGGCCGGCGGTCGCGGGTTGGCGAACGTGAGCCAAACGCGAATGATCCGCTGCACGTCCGGGTTGTTCCACGGGTCGGGCTGGCGGAGGATCGGGCCGGGGTCGGCGGGCAACTCCGGTCGCGTCGGGTTTTCCGGCGGGGTGGGAATCAGCGGCGGCAGCTCCGGCTCGCGAACCTTCTCCGCCATCCGGCGGCGCGTCTCGTCTAGCGCGCGGCGCGCGTTGATGAGTGGGCCGACCGGTTGATCGGTGTCGAGCTGCTTGCCCGTCGTGATGAGGATGGCAGCCGCGTCAGGCAGGCGGATGTCGGGGTTCACGGTCTGCATCAGCGACACGACGCCGGCCGCGTGCGGGCAGGCCATCGACGTGCCGGACAGGTAAGTGTAGGGCTTGTCCTTTTCCGCGAAGCCGCTCCAGATGTCCTTGCCCGGAGCCGAAACGGTGGTGAACGCGCCGTAGTTGGAGAACTTGGCGCGTTTGTCGTCGCGCGTGGTGGCCGCGACGCAGATGACGCGCCGCGAGTAGCCGTAGACGCCGAACTCGGCCGGAATCTCGTCGTTCCCGGCCGCGACGACGACCACGACTCCGGTGCGGTTCGCGCGGTCGAGGAACGGGGCCAGCCCCTTGAGTTGATCGTCGGCGCGCGCGAGGAACTGAGCGCCGATGTCCGCGCGGTCGAGGTCGTCCTTCGCCTCGCGCCACGCCTTGAGCAACCCCTGATCGACTCCGCCGAGGCTCATGTTGATGACCGACGCTTGCCGGTCCATCGCCATCGCCATCGCCGCGGTGATGTCGGCATCGGTGCCGCGAACCTCACCGGCCTGTTCGTCGGGGAACCGTTCACGGTAGTAGAGCGCTTGCAGCGGCATGAGTTTGCTGTTAGGCGCGACGCCCACGGTCCCAGCGTCGTTGTCCGCTCGGCCGCCGATCGTGATCGCGACGTGCGTACCGTGGTTGCGCACCTCCTCGCTGGTGTACTTCATGTTGCCGCGCTTGAGCTTCTTCACCCCGTCTTGGAACGTGTCGCTGCCGGTGGCGAAGCTGTACGGCTCGGTGGTGCGGCCCGATAACTCCTCGTGCTCAAGGACAGCTCCGGTGTCGATGACGGCGACGATCGTTCCGCCGGTGGTCACGTCCCAAGCGTCGGGCAGGTTAATGCGGTAAAGGTTCCAGTTGTCCTTGTCCTCGGCCATGTCCTTCGGCTTCTTGAACACCGGGTCGTTGAAGACGCGGCTCACGTCCGTGACGCGGTTGAACGCGGCGCTCGCAACGAAGGGGTGGTTCTCTAACCGCTGCTTCAGTTCCGGCAGCCGGTCATGGTCAGTCGTGAGCGTGTAGCGATTGACCGACGCCACGCGGTTCATGACCTCAAACTTCGCCCCCAACCGCTCGAAGACCGGCTTGAGATCGTCGATGGTGATGCCCTTGTGGAGCGTCACGAGGAGTTGCCCCTTCACGACCGACCCGCCGGCACCGTCGTCGGCCACCACGACCGGCGGCGGTGCGCCGTTGCCCTTGTCCTTCTGTGCGGACGAGGGGTTCGCGACGACGAGCGCCGCGGTGGCGAGCGAAAGGAACGCAAGGAGCCGAGACGTGCGGAACATGGGCGGAACCTCCTGAAGGGCGAATCCATCGAAGTGCGTAACGGCACGAGCCGCGGGTCGTGGTTAAAGCCTACACCCGGAAGCCGCGACGCGGAAGGAGAAATCAGTCGCTGGTTCGCGCCGCGGTTAATCGAGAATCCCCTGCGAGAACTCGCCGGCGTCTACTTTGGGTTCGGTCGGCTTCTGCGGCTCGACCGGCTGAGTCGCGACGACCAGCTTCGCGTGCTCCTCGCCTTCGACCACGTCCGCGCCGTGGGCGCGTTTGATCGCCTCTTCCGTACTCGTCGGATCGACCGCGCGGCAGATGTCCGTGAGCTTGTCCGAAATCTCCGTTAGCTCCTTCTTCCAGTCCTCCGCGGTCAGACCGGGCGGGGTCAGTTGCTCGAACTCTTGCGTCAACAGGATTAGGCGCAGCATGTGCCGGAAAATCAGCCCTTCCTGCTTCGTCAGGTCTTTGCTCGTGACGTAGGTGTTGAAGTTGCCGTAGTTGATGATGTCGCCCGCGGCCCACACGCCCTGTGTGATGAAGTCGCCCACTTCGGGGTACTTGGCGTCGAACAGCAGCCGCGCCTTCTCCGCGAGCACCGGCGGGCGCTCGTCCCATGGCACCCACTCCTCTTCTTCCTCTTCCGCGCCTTCCACCTTCGGTGGGGTCGCGGTGATGAGTCCTTTCGCGATCAACTCCGGGTCGAGCTTCTCGATTTGCAGCGGACCAGGTGTCATCTCGAACGGCACGCGCACGAACTTCAACAGCGGTCGCGGCAGTTCGAGAACGCTTTCCAGAAGCTGAATGCGCTCGTCGCGGTTCGCGACGCCGAGCAGGTCGATGAGGAACGCCCCGTATAAGGGGTGGCACGCGCGGAACACCAGCAGCTTGTCGAGTTCGGGCGTGGGGGTCGCGGTGAGTGGGGCGTATGGCGGCGGTTCTGGGCGAGCGGGGGGCGTCAGCCCCCCGAGTCCTCCAGTAGTCAGATCGAGAACAGGTTTGCTCGCCGGCGCGTTCGTAGTTGGTTGTGTTGACGTTGACTC
>SXHE01000648.1 GCA_005773755.1 Planctomycetia bacterium | reverse complement strand
AGAAGCAGGCGATCACTTCGCTGATCACACCCATTCCCGGGAGGATCATGATGTACACAGCCGGGTGGCTGTAGAACCAGAACATGTGCTGGAACAGCAACGGGTCGCCGCCCAGCGACGGGTCGAAGATGCCGACGCCCCACGCCCGTTCCACGGCGATGAGCAGCAGGGTGATGGCGACGACCGGGGTGGCGAGCAACTGAATCAGGCTGGTGGCGTACAGCGACCAGACGAACAGCGGGAGCCGCCCCCATGTCATGCCGGGGGCGCGCATCTTGTGGATCGTCACCATGATGTTCAGCCCCGTCATGATGGAGCTGAACCCGGAGATGAAGACGCCCACGACGCCGGGTATCACGTTCGACTGACTGGCCCGCGTACTGTACGGCGGGTACAGCGTCCACCCGGTGTCGATGCCGCCGACGAGGACCGACCAGAAGGCCAGCCCCGCGCCGATCATGAACACGTACCAGCTCGCCAAGTTGAGCTTGGGGAACGCGAGGTCCTTGGTCCCGATCATCATCGGGATGAAGAAGTTCCCGAACACCGCGGGGACCGCGGGGATCAGGAAGAAGAACAGCATCATGACGCCGTGGGCGGTGAACGCCCGGTTGTACGCGTCCTCGCCGATGATCGCCCCGTCGGGTTGCAGCAGGTTGAGCCGGACGATGCCGGCCGCGAGCCCGCCCACGACGAAGAACACCGAGATCGAGACCAAATACAGGATGCCGATCCGCTTGTGGTCAACGGTGAACAGCCACGACCAGATCGAGTGGCCGTTGTTCAGGTAGTTGACCGGGATCGGGCCCGGTTCCGGCGGGACCGGGGCCGCCGCGGGCGCGCCGTGCGGTGCAGCAATGCTCATGGTGTTAGTTCCCCTTCTTCGGCGGCGCTGGCGATTGCGTGCGGTCGGGCGGTGCCCCGTTCGGTGCGGGGAACCGCTGCGTGTTGGGGGGCGTCTGGCCCCGTTTCAGGCTGCGGATGTACGCCACCAGCGCGTTCATGTCTTCGGACGAGACCTGGCTCTCGTCGTAGGCCGGCATCACGGCTTCCCACCCGTCCACGACCTTCAGCCGCGGCTTGCGGATCGACTCGATGATGTACTGATCGTCCACCCACTCGCCGCCGCCGCCCTTGAGCGGGGCCCGGGTGCCCCACAGCCCTTCCAGCACCGGGGCCTTCCCGGTCGGCGTGGCGCTGTGGCAGTTGATGCACTGGAGCTTCAGGAACAGTTGCCGGCCCTCGTGCGCCAGCGACCCGTCCACGGCGTTGTCGGACCCCTGGAACGGCTGGTGGCCGATCAGCCACGAGTCGAACTCGGCCTCGGTCACCACTTTCACCTTGCCGACCATGAGCGAGTGCCACGTTCCGCAGTACTGGTCGCAGTACAGGTGGTACTCGCCGGTCTTGGTGGGGTGCTGCCACATGGTCGTGTACCGGCCGGGCAGCACGTCCATCTTCTGCCGGAACGCGGGGATGCCGAACGAGTGGATCACGTCTTCGGAGATCATCGTGAACTTGACGGGCCGGTTGATCGGCAGCACCAGCTTCCCGATGGAGGCGCGCTCGGCCTCGGTCATGTTGCGCGGGTTGCCGCCGATGATGACGCGCTGGCCGCCGGGGTACTGGGCCTTCCACATCCACTGCTTGCCGATGATGAACACTTCCATCGAGTCTTCGGGCGGGTGCGCGGCCCTGTTGAACACGTACACGCCGACGGCGAAGTACGACAGGAACACGAACGCCGGGATGATGGTCCAGGCCAGTTCGAGGCGCATCGAGCCGAGGATGCGCGGGGTGGGCCCGGTGCTCGCACTGCGCCGGTACGCGACGCAGAAGTACAGGAGCGCCGCGTACACCGCGGCCCCGACGGCCCCGCACGTGATGGTGATGTACCAGAACAGGTACTCGAACCGGTAGGCGTGCTCGGACGCCAGTTCGGGGATGATCGGCAGGATGCCCATACTGTTCATGCGATCCCCCCCGCCCCTGGTGCGGGCGCGTGCGCGGCTTGTGCAACCGCCTGGTTCGTGTCGCCGGTCGCGCCGGCCAGTTTCGCCTTGCGGCGCTCGCGGCGGAGCGCCCACAGCACACCCACAACAACCGCCCCCAGCGTGACGAGTCCGCCGAGGCGAACCAGCGTCAGCACGTTCAGTGCGTACCCCTGGTTCAGGTGGTCGTAGCGGTAGCAGATCATCTTCAGTTTCGTCCAGAGCGACCCGCCCTTGCCGTCGGCGGCCTCGACCAGCGACATGTGGAGCGTGGTCGCGGGGCGGGTCACTTTGCCGTTGGGCCCGGTGGTGCCCGGTCCGTCCAGTTCGAACTCGCCGTCGTAGGTGATGCCGTAGAAGTACCGGGTGATCTTCCCCTTCGGCGAGAGGATCACGATGCCGGCCGGGTGGTCGAACTCCTTCACCATCTTGTCGAACTCGAACTTGAACCCGACGGCGTCGAGGAGCGAACCGACGTTCTCTTTGGTGCCGGTGAGGAACCGCCAGCCGGCCTCCCCACTGGGGCGACCGTAGCCGAGCTGCCCGGTGACCGGGTCGCCGTTGAGGTACGCCTTCTTCTTGGCCTTTGCGCGGTCGCCGCGCTCGAGCGGGTCCATGCTGACCGCGACGATGGTGTACTGCTCGCCGGCGGAGAAGTTCTGGGGCATCTGCCGGGACACTTCGAGGACGCCGTTGAGCACCTTCGTGCAAAGCATCGGGCACCGGTAGTAGACCGGCACGAGGATCGTCGGCTTGCCGTTCATCGCGGCCCCGAGCGTGATGGTCTTGTCGTCCTCGTCGCGCAGGGTCAGGTCCAGCGGCAGTTCGGTGCCGATGTGCTCCTCGATCTTGGCCTTCGAGCGCGCGATGTTGGGGACATCGTGCTGCGGCACGACGCCGTCGCTACCCGCGCGAGCGGGCACGGCGACCAACAGCGCTATCAGGAGGGCCACAGCCGCTTGCGGCTTCGCGAGCGCACTCACGGTTTGCCCCCCTTCGGCGCGGGCGGCTTGGGCAGTTCGGGCACGACGACGACCGACCCTTCGGCCCCGCGGCCGGCGTTCGAGCCGGTCGGGAGGAACTGCGAGTTGGCCGGCGCGGTCCCGGCCGCTTGCACCGGGAAGTAGGCTTTGAGCGCCTCGTTGGACAGCTCGCCGCTCTTATCGAACGGCAGCTTACCCGGCCCGTCTGCGAACAGCGCGGGGTTCCGGTCCTTCGCGACTCGCTGGCTCGCGTAGCTCGGCTCGGTGGTGTTCACGTCGGACCCCGGCAGCGGCTTCTGTTGCATCGCGCGGGCCATTTCGCCGCCGGTCAACTGCTTCGCCCCTTCGAGGCCGGGCTGCCCGCTGCCATTGGTCGGGCCGCGGTAGTTCCGCTTCAGGCGGTCGTTCAGCGGGGCCTTGTTCGTCTCGGACGCGATCGGGTGCGCCGAGCCGTCAGACTTCGGGTACGCGATGAAGCTGAAGATGATCGTGACCGTGCCGAAGGCCAGCACGAAGAACAGGATCACCAACAGCGGCACGCTGAGGACACTGCGCGTGTCGTAGGTGTCGAGTTCGTAGCCGCGGGCGATGACCTCCGGCGCGGGCGGGCCGCTCGGCATGTGGTCGTCGTGCCCGGTCGGGTTAGTGGGATCCATGGTCGTGCCCCTCCGGCAGCAGGAACGCCTGGTTGTCGGCGAACAGCGGGCGCTTCTTCAGTTGGTGGATGAAGTACACACCCCAGACCCCACCGACGCCGAACACCGCGCCGACGTCGATGAGCCACGTCGGGAAGCTCCCGTGGGCCGGAGCGCTGGGGGCGATCCACCAGATCACGTCCACGACGCAGAGGCACACGAGGTACGTCGCCACGATCCGCAGCTTCACCGGGTGGAGCTTGATGTTGCGGAACAGCAGCAGCAGGAACGGCAGCGCGAAGTGCAGCGCGATCAGCGCCGCCGACACGTACCACCAGCCGGACCGCGCGCCGTGGTAGTTGGACCGCTTCAGGTAGAACGGGATCTCTTCCGGCAGGTTCCCGATCCACACCAGCATGAACTGGCTGAACGAGGTGTACGACCAGAACAGGGTGAACGCCAGCAGCAGCGTGCCCATGTCGAGCTGGAACTTGGACCGCATGTACCCCTTGAACGGCGGGCGACTGGCCCACAGCAGGAACAGCGACAGGCAGAACGCGAAGCAGGTCAGGAACTGGTTCACCGCGAAGATCACTGGGAACATCGTGGACGACCAACCCGGCTCCAGCGACATCACCCACTGGCTGGCCGCCGCGGTGATGGTGATGGCGAACACGATGAGGCCGGGGCCGCTCAGGTTCTGGAGCTTTTCCAGTCCGCGGTCCACGACCGCCGGGTCGGTGGCGGCGGAGGTCTCGCGGCCCCACTTGTTCAGCAGGAAGATCATGCCGCCCCAGATCGCGAACAGCACGAGGCCGACGACCACGAACCCGGTGCCGTCCTTCGACGTGAACCCGTAGCGGGCCTTATCGATGTCGTTGGCCTCGGCGTGGTGCGCCTCCTTGATGGCCTTCTGGTAGTCCTCTTGGCGGTCGTGTGCGCGGGCGATCTGCCCCTTACCGGCGGCGGTGGCCTGATCGCGCTTGTCGCCGGGCGAGGTCATGCTCGGTTCGGGCTTCTCCGGCTTCTCGTGGTGGTCGTGCGACCACCAGTAAGGGGAGGCGTCGTGCGTGACGACGGCAACCGCCAGCGGCACCCACAGGATCAGCATCAGCGGCAGCGTGCGGGTCGCGGCCTCGAACGGGCGCGTGAGCAGCAGGCCCCACGACGACTTCGCGAGGTAGCGGATCATCAGGAGGGCCATACCGCCCAGCGGCAGGCTGAACCAGAAGATGTAGCCCGACAGGTAGCCGACCATGAACCGCGACTTGGCGTCGTGCTTGTGCTCTTCGCTGGCCGCGCCGAGGTTGGAGAACCCGGCGATGGCGAACAGCGCCCAGCCGGCAATCGCCGCGATGATGGCGACGCGGGTGTACGCGCCCCAGTTGGGCTGGTCGGAGGCGGTCGGCGGTGCGCCCGCGGAGGGCGGGCTGGCGGGGGTCTCAGGGGTGCTCACTTCTTACCTCCCGGCGCGCGCTGGGTGAACTGGAGCCGCCGGACGTGTGCGATGATCCGCCACCGGTCGTCGGGCGGGATCTGAGCCGAATAGCTCGGCATCCCGCCGTAGCCCTTCGTGATGACCTCGAAGTAGTAGCCCACCGGAGCCTGATCCATCGGGATCGTTTGGCCCCACAGCGAGTAACCGCGCGAGATGCCCAACCCCTGCGGGTTCTTCACGTCCGCTTCCTTGGCGTCCACCTTCTGCGTGTGGAACGAGGTCGGGATCAGGTAGCCGCGCTCCCAAATCTTCCCCTGGCCGTTGCCCTGCGGTCCGTGGCACACGGCACAGTAGATCGTGTACCGTTCCTCGCCGCGCTTCAGGTCTGCCTGGGTGATCGGGAACGGATACTCCTCGACGTACACTTTCGGCTCACCGGCCTTGCGTTGGTCGTAGCGCGGCGCGCCGACGGCCCGCTTGAGCTTCTCGCCCTCAAGGGCGACGAACTGGTCCGGCTTGGCCGGCACGTTGTACTCGTAGGTCCGGTCCCATTCTTCTTGCGTCAGCCCGGTGGCGATGGGATCGCTCTCCAGGTACTGCGCGCGGTGAACGGTGCCGCGCTCGATGGGGCGGCTGGCCCGCTTGTCCTCGAAGAAGTCGGCCTGCTCGAGCGGCCGGTAGTACGGCTGGTCGGCCATCTTCTGGCGGCACCCGCCCAGCGCGGGCAGGCCCGCGAGGAGCGCCAGCGCCAGGAGCCGCAGCCGGGGGGTCGTTGCGTGGTGCGAGGTTGCCATTAGTCCATCACCTCCTCAACCGACAGGGGGTGGAGGTCGTTGAGGAAGGCCCTTGTGGCCGCGAGGTCGAACTTCGGGTCCGTGGCCTCGATGCACACGAAGAACCGGTCGCGGGTGGCCCGGTCGAACGCCTTCGAGTTGAACAGCGGGTGGTTGTACCGCGGCAACCCGCAGAGCGCCATCAGCCCGAACAGGCCGGACAGCGCGGTCGTGAGCACCATCATCTCGAACGTGATGGGCACGAACGACGGCCAGCTAAAGTACGGCCGGCCGCCGATGTTGAGCGAGTACCCGTAGGTGTTCGCCCAGTACTGCATGATGAACCCGGCACACGCCCCGGTGAGACCACCGATGAACATGATCGGGCCCATCTCCGACTTCGGGAACTTGAGCGCGTCGGCGGCCTCACCCACCGGGTACGGGCTGTATCCGTCCAGGTGCGTGTACCCGGCCGCGACCGCCTTCTCGATGGCGTGGGCCATCGCGTCGCCGGTCCCGAACTCGGCGAGGACGCCGAACGTGACCGGGATCGTCGGGTCGTGGGCGGCGTGGCCGTGGTCCGGCGCGTGCGCCGGGGCCGCGTTGGTATCGGGGGTAGCGGTACTCACGGCGCGTTCTCCATGATCGAGTGGCCGCCGCCGCCGCCCTGCTTCTTGGGCAACAGCTCACGCACCTCGGTAATCGAGATCATCGGCAAGTAGCGGAGGAACAAGAAGAACAGGAACAGGAACAGCCCCAGCGAGCCGACCATCGTCGCGTAGTCCCACATGGTCGGCGCGTAGTGGCCCCACGCCCCGGGGATGTACTCGCGGGCCAGCGTGATGACGATGACGTACCGCTCGAACCACATGCCGATCAGCACCGAGATGCAGATCAGCGACATCCAGAACGGGTTCGTGCGGATCTTCCGCGACCACAGGAACGTGAGCGGGAACACGCAGTTGAACCCGATCAGGCACCAGTACGACCAGCCGTAGGGACCGAACATGCGCTCGATGGTCGTGCCCCACTCGTAGAGGGTGTGCCCGTACCACGCCATCCACGCTTCACTGAAGTACCCGTAGGTGACGAGGAACCCGGTCGCCAGCATCACCTTCCCCATGATGTCGAGGTGGTGATCGGTGAAGAAGTCTTCGAGTTTGTACCACTTGCGCACGGGGATCGCGATCAGCACGACCATCGCGAAGCCGGAGTAGATCGCCCCGGCCACGAAGAACGGCGGGAAGATCGTGGCGTGCCACAGCGGGACGATGCTCACGGCGAAGTCGAAGGACACGACCGTGTGTACGGAGAGCACCAGCGGCGTACTGATCCCGCCGAGGATCAAATACACCTTCTCGTAGCGCCGCCAGTGGATCGCGCTGCCGCGCCAGCCGAGGGCCAGCAGGCCGTAGGTGATCCGCTGCCACTTCTTGCGGGCCTGGTCGCGGAGCGCCGCGAGGTCGGGGATCAGGCCGAGATACCAGAACACCAGCGACACGGTGAAATACGTTGTGACCGCGAACACGTCCCATGTCAGCGGGGAGCGGAACTGCGGGTACACGCCGGCGACGTTCGGGAACGGGTACAGCCAGTAGAAGAACCACGGCCGGCCCATGTGCAGGAGCGGGAACAGGCCCGCGCACATGACCGCAAAGATGGTCATGGCTTCCGAGAACCGGTTGATGCTCGTGCGCCATCTCTGGTGCATGAGCAGCAGGATCGCGGAGATCAGCGTCCCGGCGTGGCCGATGCCGATCCACCATACGAAGTTGACGATGGCGAAGCCCCAGGCCACCGGGACGTTGATGCCCCTGTTAAAGCGCTGGGGATCTCACAAGGACGTCTT
>SXHE01000647.1 GCA_005773755.1 Planctomycetia bacterium | reverse complement strand
TGAAGGAATTGGAACCGTGGTCGGTGGACCGGAACGACCGGGCGGTCGGCGTGAACTGGCGATTCACCACCGCCGATGCCCGGATCAAACTCCGACGACTCTACCCCGCTGTTCAAAAGAGTTGACCTACTAGGGCGATTGAAGCACACGGCGGCAACCGCGCCCCTCTGTCGCGCGATGCGCACCGGCGACGCGGCGGCGCGCGAGGCCGCCGCCCAGCAGTTCACCGGCTACAGCCGCGAACTGCCCCACACGCCCGATGTGATTGAAGCGCTGATCGAGTTGCTGAGCGACCGGGCCAACGTCGTCCGCGCGACCGCGTGTTCGGCGCTCGAGCGCGCGGGACGGAAGGCCCACACCGCGGTGCCGGCGCTGCTGAAGAACCTGACCCACGACGGCGCGCATGTACGATCCAATTCGGCCGAGGCGCTCGGGCATGTCACCCACGACGACCCTACCGTGATCGCCGCGCTGACGAAGCTGATCGCGGATTCCGAACTGACCGTCGCAGTCACGGCCGTGAGTTCGCTCGCGCTGCAGACCAAGCTCGGCGGCGAGGTGGTCCGGCCGCTGTTCGCGTTCATCAACCGGCTGCGCGCCGACGAGGGGAACGACTACCGCATTTCCAACGCTTACAACGCGTTCGGCCGCCTCGACGCGCCGCCGCCCGCGGTGATCGATGAGCTGCGCGGCGCGCTGACCGGTGGCCCGCCGAACAACTACGATTTGGGCTGGGCCGCGACGCAGGCGATTGTCGGGCTGGGCACCACCGCGGCCGCGGCGGTCCCGGAACTGATCGCGGCTGTTCGCGCGAACCGACTCGGCGACAACGCCGCGCTCGCGCTGGTCGGCGCGGGCGCGGCCGGGGTCAACGCTCTGGCGGCGATGTTCGACGACCCCGACGAGAACGTTCGCCACCGCGCGGTCAACTTGATGTGGCGCATCGGCACCGCCGGGCTGCCGCTACTGCCGGCGATCCTCCGCTGTATCGAGCGCACGACCGACGACTGGCGGCGCTCGCACACCATCAACTGCGTCCAGTACATCGGCCCGACCGCGACCGCCGCGATCCCCGATCTGATCCGCCACGTGCGGGGGCAGTCGAGCACCGCACAGGCCGCGCTCGCCGCGCTTCGTACCTTCGGGGCCGCGCTGGTGCCGCACCTGCCGGCGCTGCTCGAACTCAACCGTACGCTCGCGGGCAAGTACGTCTGCCACTTCGCCGAACTCTTCGTCGCGCTGGCGACGTACACCCCGGATGTGCTCGAGCCGCTGCGCGAACAGTTGCGCGGCGCGATCCCGGCGGACGGCGACGACTGAAACGCGCGGTGGTCTAAGAAGGGGCTTCGCGAACAGACACTCCGCGGCCTCGCAACACTGCGGGCCTGCGGGCACGTTGCCGATGTCGGGCCGGTGGTAGCGGAGGTCGCGCCGCTGGTCGCGGACCCGGAGGTCGAGGTGCGCCGCGGCGCGGTCAACCTGCTCGACGCGCTCGGCTCGCCTGCGGCCCTGCCGCCCATCCACCAGGCACTGACCGACACCGACGAGCAGGTGCGGCTGCGCGCCGCCGAGGCGCTGATGCGCCAGGGCGACACGTCCGACGAAACGCTCGCGGCGCTGGTACACGCGGTCGGTGATCGCGCGCCGAGGGTGCGCCGCGCCGCCGTCGATGCGCTGAACAAGCTGAAGGCGAGTACGGACGCAGTACGCGCGGCGCTGGGAGAGGCGACCCGCGACGACGACACGAAGGTGGCCGATCGCGCCCGGATCGCACTCAAGAAAGCTAGCGCCGAGCCAAAGGCCAAAGCCCCGCGAGCGAAGGGAAAGAAGAAAGCGGAGTGAAGTTCGCCCGCGCGCCCGTGACCGCGTCGCCGCGGTCCGGTAAACTACCAGCGCTGCCGACCCTCAAGGACGTTCACCGATGGCCGACGCCACGCCCGCGAACCCGGACGAACCCAAGCCCGACGCGCCGAAGCCGGAAGAGCCGAAGTCGCTCCTCGACAAAGTCGGGGCCGCGCTGCCCATCGCGCTGACCGCGCTGGCGACCGTGTTCGCGTCCATGTCCAACGGGGCGCTGCAAGAGGCGATGTACTGGAAGTCGCAAGCGGCGCAGGATCAGTCGAAGTCCACGAACCAGTGGTCGCTGGCCGGGTTCAAGCGGGACCGCGCGCTCATCATGCAGGCGACGGCCGCGCAGCTCCGCGCCACCTGCGGGTACGCGGAGCCGTTCGTCCTCGCGCCGTCCGCGCCGGAGGCGGTCAAGGCGCGGGCGTGGCTGGTCGAGCGCGGCGACAAGGGCGGGCCGCCGCCGGTCAAGCTGCCGGAGATCGACGACGCGGCCATCAAGGAGCTGCGCGACGCCATCGAGAAGCGCGAGCCGGAACTGGAACTGCTCAAGAAGGCCCGGAAGGTGGAGATGGCGAAGATCAACAAGGCCATCGACGATGCGGAGAAGTTCAACGAGCAGACCGACAAGGAGTGGGACCCGGTGTTGAAGGCCGCGAACGTGCTGGTGCGCGCGCAACTCACGATCAAGGCGGACGACCCGGACCGGGCGAAGAAGGTCGCGGCGGCGACCGCGGCCCAAGCCACCGGGTTCGACCTCGAAGAGCGCCGCTACCGGGCCGAATCGCGGCTCAACCAGGGCATCGCGTTCCTCTACGAGATTCGCACCAAAGTGAGCACCGCCGAGAGCGACAAGCACCGCAAGAAGAGCGACTACCTCTCCTACGCGATGCTGGTGGCGCAGATCGGCGCGGTCGCGTCTTCGCTGGCGCTGGCCCGCAAGCAGAAGAGCACGTTGTGGCTGTTCGCCGCAATGGTCGGGGTCGTCGCCATCGGCGTCGGCGGGTACGCGATGGTGCCCGCGACGATGCTGGCGTTCTGATCACAGTGGGTCACACCCGTTCGCACGAACCCCGCGTCTCTTCCGCGGGGTTCGCTTTTCATCAAATAGGACTTGAGTGCTACCACTCGGTTGCTACACTACGCTGAATCCACTTCCGATCATCACAATTCTGGAGCCGACCGTGGGCCTAGCCAAGAAGATCGCGTACCGGTTGCAAACGCTGCGGGAAGCGGCCGGACTGTCGCAGCAGGAGGTCGCGGAGAAGGCCGAACTGAGCTTGTCGCTCATCGCCAAGATGGAGCAGGGGCGCAAGGCCGACCCGCGGGCCAGCACGCTGCTGGCGCTGGCGTTCGCGCTCGGCGTGCGCGCGGGACAACTGATCGAAGACCTGACCAAACCGCCGGCAGACACGTTCCCCAGCAAGAAGAAGGGAAAGAAAAAGGGGAAGCGGCTCGCGGCCCTAGTGGGTGCCGGCGGGGAAGGGGAGGGCGGCGACGCCGGTAACTTCGGCACGCCCGTTGTCAGCGCGCCCGAACCCGAGGAGCCAAAGGTCGCAAAGAAGAAAAAAAAGAAGAAGTCCGCGCCGGCCGCAGTCTGACCTACTTCGCGGCCAGCACGCGCGCGATCACGTCGGCGTAGACGTGGAGCGTCAGCACGCTCCGCAATTGGTAGCCGTTGCTGTTCAGCGCGTCGGCCGAGTAGTCCGCGAGCTTCGCCGGCGCGCTCGGGTGCACGCCGTCGCCGCTCACCAGCGTGGGCACCTGGTACACGCCCTTCGCGAACTCCTTGAACTTCGGCAGCGCGCCGTTCCAGTCGTCCGGGCGGCGCTTCAACACCTCCGCGTGGTAGTCGATCAGCGGCAGCTTGAAGTCGCGCGCGATGGCCCGCGCGGCTTCGGCGAACGCTTTCGCCTTGTTCTCCGCGCCCGCCCGCGGCGGGATCGTGGTAAGGATCACGACGGTTCCGTTCTTCAGGCACTTCTCGATCACCGCGCGCATCTGCTCGTCGAACGCCTTCACGTCGGACCGGACGATGTCGTTGGTGCCGAACATGACGACCGCGCACTCCGGGTTGAGCTTTTTGAGCCAGCCGCCGATGTTGTCCGCGGCCCACTTCGCGGTCTGACCGCTCTCGCTGCCGTACTCGCCCCCGCGCCACTTGCTCCAGCACTCGTCGAGCATGTGCTTCTTCACCCGGTCGCGCGACTTCGCGATGTCCGGCGGCAGGTCTTTGGGCGCGTACGCGAGCGGTGCCCAAAACGCTTTCGTGACCGTGATGGAGTCGCCGAACAGCGCGAGCGTGCCGGGCTTGCCGGTAAACTTGGCGTGAACCTCCGCCATCGGTTTGACCCACGCCGGCGGCTCCTCCGCGGCACGGGCCAGTGGTGCGAGCGCGACGAGCGCGATGGACGCGAGCAGGTGACGCATGGGAGAATCCGTGTACCCGAGCGCGTCTGACAAGCGAATTGTACGCTTTGGGCGCGCGCCGGTGTAAAATCCGCTTGTCGGGCGTCCGAATCTCTCTTCACGCTCGCGAAGCCGCGAGCGGCTCCGTAATCCGAGGTGCCCCGTGTCCGCATCAGGCCCCGACATTCCGCCGATGAAAGAGTTCAAGTCGGCCCAGTACGAGTTCAACGACGAACAGAACCGCGAGTTCTCCGGCCTCGCCGACGCGATGCGCGTGACCGCGGGTCTGATGCAGCTCGTGGGCCTGGCGTTCGTGGTGCTGGCCGCGCTGACCGCGGTGCAGGCGTCGAGCACGGGCGCGAAGACCGCCGCCGCGTTCGGCCCGGCCATCGGGCTGGGGTCCGCGGCTCTGCTGTGCCTGTGCGTCGGGTTCTGGACGGGCGGCGCGGCCACGTCGTTCCGCAAGGTCGCCGAGACCAAGAACGAGGATGTGTGGCACCTGATGAACGCGGTCGGCTCGCTCCGCGCGATGTACGGCCTGCTCCGCACAATCATCCTGGGCAGCCTGGTGCTGATCGTCATCGGCCTCGGGATGGTCGCGTTCGGCCTGATGAGCAAGTGACCCCTTGATCCCCGCGCTCTTGTTCTTGTGCCCGCGCGCGGATAACGTTGCTGTACCCCCGAACGCCGACGGGAGTACGACTCATGGCCCGGTGGCCAGAAGAGGAGTGGTGGGACGACCGAGACGAGCCGGCCGTTCCGCACGCGCCTCGTGTTCGCAACTCGACGGACGACGAACCCGAAGAGCCGATTGAACCCGACTTGCCGGTTTCGATTCAGGTCGAGGCCGAAGGGTCCGTCTATCGCATACCCACTGCCCTCTGGTGGTTCACCGCACCGAACCGGCACGACCGGCCCGGCGTGTGCGTACGGTGCGACCTAACCGCCGGCGTCGCCATCATGTCCATCGGCCGCGACCCCGATTCGTACTTCTCCCAGATCAACCCCGTCGTGCTCGTCGCGCCCACCCACGAGAACGGGCTGCGCAAGCGCACGGCCTTCGCCCTCACCCCGTGGCCGATTACCATTCGGATGCTCCAGTTGTGCCACAACGACGGCCAGTGGCTGGGCCGGCTCGACGGCGGCACCTACGCCGAGATCCGCCGCGGGATCGACGCGCTCGGGCACTGGCGCGACGCTGTTCGGGACCAATTCGGGGACGACGAGGCCGGTCAATGAACCTGTCCGAACTGTTGCGCCGGCCGCTCGCGAGTGTTCCCGAACCCGAGCGCGTCGCGCTGATGGCCGAACTGGGCCGCATGATCGCGAACCGCATCCGGGCCGTCGAGATGTGGGACCAGCCGCCCGAATACTTCGGCTACCCGGAGTTCCGGCACTGGCGGGAAGCGTACCCGGCCGACTTCGAATCCCGCGCATTCGACTACGCCAGCGCCTCGCCCACGCTCGATTTCTTCGCCGAGCGCTTCGCCCAGGCCCTCGACGCGGGCGGCCCGCTCAACACCGTCCTCGACGACGGTGGCGACGTGTTCCCCTACGTAGCGGTGATGATCGGCAACTTCCTCACGGACCGGCAGCGGACCAACGACCCCGTGGGCTATCGCGTCTTCAAGAACCTGGAAGCCGTGGTTCAGGGGCTCGAACTCGCCGGCACCGCGAT
>SXHE01000646.1 GCA_005773755.1 Planctomycetia bacterium | reverse complement strand
GCCGCGGCCCGCATGAGCTGCTCCAACAACCTCAAGCAGCTCGGCATCGCCCTGCACAGCTACCACGACGCCAAGGGCGGCCTGCCGCCGGGCAAGGACTCCAACGGGTTCTCCGGCATGGCCTACCTGCTCCCGTACATCGAGCAGCAGAACATTTACACCCAGATCAACTTCACCGTCAGCTCGACCAACGCCGCGAACGCCGCGGCGCGGGCGAGCGTCATCAAAATCCTGCTCTGCCCGTCCGACCCGGTGAACTCGTTCCCGACCGGTTCCGCGGGCACCAACTACCGCTTCAACCAGGGGTACAACATCCTGTACAGCGGCATCCCGGGCGGGACCACCAACGCGAACATGCCGCCCGCGGACGGGCCGTTCTGGGACAACAGCACGGTCCGGCTGACGGACATCACCGACGGCACCTCGCACACCGCGGCCATGTCCGAGAAGCTTAAGGGCGACTGGAGCAACGCGATCGTCACGGACCGCACCGACACGTTCGTGCTGAACGATTACCCGGACAACCCCGACTGGTGGAACAGCAGTTGCGACGGGCTTAACGTCAACGACATCACCCGCCAGGGGGACTCGGACATCGGCCAGGACTGGATCCGCGGTTCGCACTCGAACTCCGGGTACTACCACACCAACCTGCCGAACAAGCGGTCGTGTAAGAAGCCGAGCGGGCGCGTGGCGACGCTGGCCGGCAGCGCGCACAGCGCCGGCACCGGCGTGAACGTGCTCATGTGCGACGGCTCCATCCGCTTCGTCAACAACTCGATCGGCCTTCAACAGTGGCGCGCGATGGGCAGCCGCAACCTGGGCGAAGTGGTGAACTACTAATGCGCCGCACCACACTCCGCGCGGCGCTCGCGCTCGCTCTCGCCGCCGCACTCGGGTGCGGCGGCGGGGGCACGCCCCTGCCGCCCGAAACCGACGCCGCGAAGGGGCGCGAGGCGCTCAAGACCGCCCTCGAAGCCTGGAAGCGCGGGGGCACCACCGACGAATTGAAGCCCACGATGACGGTCAGCGACCCGGACTGGGCCGCCGGCCGCAAGCTCGTCAGTTACGAGATCGCCCCGGAAGACGCCCGAAAGGGCGTCGACCTGCTGCTCTCGGTCAAGCTCACTCTGGACCGCGGCGAGGGCAAGCCGCAAACGAGAACCGTTCGGTACATCGTCGCCGGGGCCGACGCGAAGATCGTCCTGCGCGACGAATAACCACAACCCACAACCCAAATACCCATGCGCACCCTACTGCTCGCGGCCCTCGCCGCACTGGTTCCGGTTCCGCTCGAACTGTTCGCGGCCGACCCGCCGACGAACGAGCCGCGGCCGGTCCCGCTCACCCGGCCGGAGATGAAGCAACTGCTCGAAGACATGAAGGCCCGGAAGCCGCGCATCCCGCTCCCGGAACTGACCGAGGACGACAAGACGAAGCTCGGCGAGCGCGGCACCGGCTACGAGAGCCGGCTCCGTTACCACTACATGCCGGCCGCCGAGGGCGGCGCGGGCCGCGGCAGCGGGTTCGGCTTCGGGCCGACCGGCGACGAGGCCACACTCGACAACACCTTCAAGGTGCAACTGTTCTGGCTCGTGAGCCGCGCCAACAACTGCCAGTACTGCCAGGGGCACCAGGAGAGCAAGTTGCTCCGCGCCGGACAGAAGGAGGACCAGATCGCGGCGCTCGACGGCGACTGGACCGAGTTCACCGTCGCCGAGAAGACCGCGTTCGCGTTCGCCCGCAAGTTCACCTACGAGCCGCACGCGCTGTCCGACGCCGACGTCGCGGGCCTGCGCAAGCACTACAAGGACGCGCAGATTCTCGAAATGATCCTGTCGATGGCCGGCAACAACGCCATCAACCGGTGGAAGGAGGGCACGGGCGTGCCGCAGTCGGCCGGCGGCGGCGGATTCGGCAAGGGGAAAGAACCGGTCGACCCGCCCGCGAAGCACTCGTACCTGACGCCCACTTCCGACAAGTACAAGTCCATCGTCACGAAGGTCGCGCCGGTCGCGGTGAACGACAAGGGCGAGCCGACGAAGCTGGCCGTGTGCAAGCGGCCGGCGCTCGAGTCGCGCGAGGACGTCGAGAAGGCGCTGGCTGCGGCCCGGAAGCGCGAGCCGCGCCTGCCGCTGGTGGCCGAGGACAAGGCCCGCGAGCTGCTGCCCGCCGACTACAAGGGCGAGGTGACGCAGTTCGTGCGGCTGCTCGCCACGTTCCCGACCGCGGGCAAGGCGCGCGTCGCCAGCCAGATCACGGCCGACGCCAAGACCGACCTGAAGCCGCTGCTCCGCGCCCAAGTGAGCTGGATCATCGCCCGGCAGGACCGCGCGTGGTACGCGACCGCGGAGGCGAAGGCCCGGCTGACCGCGCTGGGTCAGACCGACGACCAGATTTACAAGTTGGACGGCGACTGGAAGGAGTTCACCGCGAAGGAGCGCAGCGCGTTCACGCTGGCGAAGAAGCTGGCCGCGTCGCCGGTGGTGCTGACCGACGACGACGTGGCCGAGGCAGTGAAGCAGATCGGCGCGCGCGACACGGTACAGATGATCCAGTACGTCACCACGCGGGCCTCGTTCGACCGCATCACCGAGGCCGCCGGGTTGCGCGCGGAGAAGTAATCGGCGCGCCGCTTGCGACTTCGCACAGCGCTCGCGAAGCCGCAGGCGGCTCACAACGTGCGCGCGAACAGGTCCGCCGCCAAGCCGATTGCCTGTCGCGCAACGCTGGGGTCGTAGCGCTCGCCCTCGTCGCGCAGGAAAGCGTGGGCGGCGTTGAACTCGTGCCACGTGAACCGCGTGCCGGCCGCGTCCAGCGCGTCGTAGATCACCCTTCGCCCCGCGGCCGGGATGTGCGGGTCTTGCCGGCCCCACACCATCAGCAGTTCACCCCTCACGTCCTTCGCGCGCCGAAGCGAATCGCTCCCGCCCTTGCCCAGCGTGCCGCTGTGAATGTCCGTCGGGTAGAAGCACGCGGTCGCGCGCACCTCCGGCAGCAGCGCCGCGCGGAACGCGA
Source organism: Planctomycetia bacterium (assembly GCA_005773755.1). Taxonomy (GTDB): domain Bacteria; phylum Planctomycetota; class Planctomycetia; order Gemmatales; family Gemmataceae; genus Gemmata. The sequence continues at coordinate 5,603 of SXHE01000646.1, read as the reverse complement.
GGTGCCCGCCCAGGCAGATGCCGACCGCGCCCACGCTGCCGTTGCACGCGGGGTGCGCGACGAGCGCATCGACCGCGGCGCGGGCGTCGGCGTCGAAGTCGCTCATCGTGATGATCTGCTTGAGCGCGTTGCCGCGGTTCTTGCCTGCGTCGTCGTAACCGAGCACGCAGCCCGGCGGTTCGTGGGCGTGGTACACCTCCGGCACCGCGACCAGATAGCCGAGGCCGGCGAAGGTGATCGCGAGCCGACGCACCGGCGGCGTCTGCTGGAAGATTTCCGAGTACAGCACGAGGCCGGGCCGCTTCCGCGCGCGGTGCGGATCGTGCGGCGCGTAGAAGTACGTCCGCATCGGGCCGGTCGGCGTGGCGACATCGGCCACGGAGTCGGTCACGGTCATGGTGGATTCCTCGCACTGGCGCGGGTATTATCGTTCATCGTATCCGCTCCCGCCGCGAGAACCCTCCGTGTCCACCGAACCGCTCGCCAGCCGTCGCGACCTCCTCTCCGCCGGGATGATCGGCCTCGCGTCGCTCGCCTCCCCCGACGTGCTGCGCCTGCGCGCCGCGCAAACCGAATCGAAGCGTCACACGTCCGTGATCCTGCTGTTCGTCCACGGCGGGCCGAGCCACCTCGAAACCTACGACATGAAGCCGGACGCCCCGGCCGAGTTCCGCGGGCCGTTCAAGCCGATCAAGACCACCGTGCCCGGCCTCGACATCTGCGAACACCTGCCGAAGCAGGCCCGCGTCGCGAAGCGGTTCAGCGTGATTCGCTCCTGCGCGCACGATCAAGCGAACCACTTCGAGGGCCACACGCGGTTCCTCGCCGGCTACTCGAAGATGAAGGCCGGCACCGCGGAGTCGCACCACCCGATGATCGGGTCCGTGGTGAACCGCTACCTCGACGGCCGCGTGCCGGGACTGCCCACCGCGGTCGCCATCAACGGCGTGTGCGTGAACGGGCCGGACTACAGCCCCGGCATCGCGCAGGGGTTCTGGCCGGGCCACTTCCGCGTGCCCATCGTCAACGGCGGCATCCGCGACTCGGCCCCGCGGCTCGCCCGCCCGGAGTTCGACGAGCGCATGACCCTGCTCAAGCGGTTCGACACGATGCGCCGCGACCTCGACACGACCGGCGCGCTCGACTCGATGGACGTCCACACCCGCCGCGCGGTCGAAGTGCTGACCACGGATAAGGCGCGGGTCGCGTTCGATCTGTCGCGCGAGAATCCGAAGACGCGCGCCGCCTACGGCGACGACTACTTCGGCCGCGAGGTGCTGCTCGCGCGGCGCTTGGTCGAATCGGGCGTGAGCTTCGTGTCCGTGCGCGTGCCCGGCAGCGGGCCGAACTCGATGGCCCACGACTGGGACGACCACGCGGTGAACTGGGACATGCTGACCGCGATGCGGGCCCGTCTGCCGCGCTACGATCACGTCGTCGCGACGCTGATCGACGACATCTATGATCGCGGCCTCGACGAAGACGTGCTGCTGATCGTGACCGGCGAGTTCGGCCGCACGCCGCGTCTGGAGCAGCGCGACGGCCGCATCGGTCGCGACCACTACCCCGGCGCAATGTCGATCCTGGTCAGCGGCGGCGGCATCCCGACGGGCGAAGTGATCGGCGCAACCAACGCGAAGGGCGAACACCCGACCGAGCGCGAACTGGACCCGCACGACATCCTCGCCACCGTGTACAAGCACCTGGGTATCGACCCCGCGCGCGAGTACCTCGACCCCACCGGCCGCCCCTTCCCGCTGACGCGCGGCACGCCGATCAAGGAGTTGGTGTAACGGCGCGATGCATTGCCCCTCTGAGCACTCAACCAACTGGTGCGCGATGTACCCTCGTTACCGCCCTTGCGGATCGCGAACCAGCTCCCAGCTTCCAGCGCGATGGGCTGGTCGAGGTTCACTTCGACGGCAGCACTGTCGCTGGGCGTCACTCTCTACCGTCGGCAGCGCCCCAATTCCGCGCGCTTTTACTTGACAAGCGTTCACTGATCACCCACACTTCGATTTGAGGGGCGCGAGGGTGTGCCCGGACGGGCGTGGCTCCTTCCGAGACCCATACTGCACGCGGTGGAACGGCCGCACATTTCCTTGCGGCGAAGGTTCGGCGCTCGCGGCCGATTCATGCAATCGGTCGCGAGTCGTGCATACACGCTACTCCATTCCTCAACGCACGCGAATGCGACCGGCGCTGGCCGTTATTACGCCCAGGATTTCCAGCGTTTTCGGGCGATAAGGCCGCTGCCTCGCCACACGAAGCGCGAATCGCCCTGTGATTCCAGGGCAAAGGCACGAAACGGAAAAGTGGGGGGTGGCGGGGGGCACCTCGCTCAGCCCGCGGTCGCGCTCTGTGCTCTCCGGCTCGCTGTGGTTAAATAGTCTTCTCTTGTCTCCCTTTGCGGCTTCGCGGCTTTGCGTGAGACGTTTCTCCCCGGAGGTTCCGATGCCCAAAGTGATGATCGTTCCGCGCGAGCTGGCGAAGTTCGCGCACAAGTTCCGCGCTCCGCTCGATGCCGCCGGTCTCGAAGTGGTGGCGCTGCCGCCGGCCGAGGCGAACCTGCCCACCGAAGACGAGCTGATCGTCGCGCTCGGCGGCGTGGACGCGGTGATCGCCGGGTCCGAGCCGTACAGCCCGCGGGTGCTGGCCGCGAACCCACAGTTGCGCGTGATCGCGCGCAGCGGGGTCGGCTACGACGCGGTCGATCTGGACGCCGCGACCAAGTGCGGTGCGGCGGTGTGCATCGCACCGGGCACGAACCAGGGGTCGGTCGCGGAGCACGCCTTCGCGCTGATGCTCGGGTTCACGCGCCACATCCCGGCGCGGCACGGCGTGCTCGCCGGCGGCGGCTGGAACCGGCTGATGAGCGTACCGCTGCGCGGCAAAACGATCGGCCTCGCCGGGCTGGGGCGCATCGGCAAGGCGGTCGCGACGCGCGCGATCGCCTTCGAGATGAACGTGATCGCCTACGACCCGGTGCCGGACATCGTGTTCTGCGCCAACCACAACATCGGCCTCGTGTCGTTCGATCAGCTCCTCGCGCAATCCGATTTCCTGTCGCTGCATCTGCCGCTGATGGCGGGCACGAAGCACGTCATCAACCGCGACACTCTGGCGAAAATGAAGCCCGGCGCGGTGCTGGTGAACACCTCGCGCGGCGGGCTGGTGTGCGAACCGGACCTGATCGCGGCGCTGCAACGCGGCGCGCTCGGAGGCGCGGCGCTGGACGTGTTCGAGGAGGAGCCGACGCCCGCGACCAACCCGCTGCGGACGCTGCCGAACGTGGTGCTCACGCCGCACGCGGCCGGGGTCGATGTGCAGTCGCTCGAAGACATGGCGCGCTCGGCGGCGGAGGCCATCGCCTCGCTGCGCCGCGGCGAGTGGCCCGCGGAGAAGGTGGTGAACCCCGACGTACAGAGCCGGTTCAAGTGGTGAGCGGTGAGAGTACCCCGACCAGGATTCGAACCCGGAACGCCCCGGTAGAAGCGGGGGGTGATGGCCGTTTCACCATCGGGGCGGCGCGAGCCGAGCCGAGCGGAAGGGACAGGAATCGAACCTGCAAGGCTCATCGCTCGCCCGGCTTCCAACCGGGTGCCGTCGCCCATCGGCTTGCCCTTCCCCACTCGCCAGACGCGGGCCGCGCGCCGCGGGTTCGCGCACGTCCGTGAAGTGCTGCGCTGACTCGGAGGGCTTACGCCCCCCGCTCGCCTCAAACCCAAGCAACTGCGCATCGCTTTTGTCGTTTGTCGTTGTGTTGGTTCTCGTCCCGCTGGTAGTCTAAATGCAGGAAACCCCGCGAGGTCACTTCATGAAGACGACGGTACTGGGCCTGGTCGCGTGTGCGGCGCTGCTGATCGCGCTGCGCCCCGCGCCCGCACAGCCGGAACTGCCGAAGGGCGAACCGCTACCCGACTTCCCGATGGTCGACGCCAAGAACAAGCAGGTGCCGCTGCACAAGGACGGCAAGTCCATCCTTGCCGAAGTCGCGACCGTAGACGGCAAGAGCAAGGTGGTGCGGGTCGGGATCGTGGCGGAAGTGTGCCTGCGCGAGGGGCCGCTCGAACAGTTCCTCTGCAAGAAGGGGACGAAGGAGCACGAAGCGGTTCTGCGCGTCGATATGGACGCGGAACTGGTTCACCTGGCGATCATCGCGGCCGGCGGCAAGTCCGGCACGCCCACCGGGTTCATCGACGCCAAAGAACAACCCAAGCACACCCCCGCGACCGGCAGCAAGGTGAACGTCAGCGTCCACTACAAGCGGGACGGGAAGCTGCACACCCACCCGGCACAAGACTGGGTCTGGGACACGAAGAAGAAGGCCCCGATCGCGTTCCAGTGGGTGTTCGCGGGCAGCGTGTACATCAAGAACCCGGACGACCCGAAAGCCAAGCCGTACTACGGGGCCAACAGCGGCGACATCTTCAGCATCTCGAACTTCCCGTACTCGACGCTGGAGTTCCCCGTTCCGATCAGCAAGGACGAGGCCCAGCTCACCTACGAGGCGAAGAAGGACAAGATCCCGCCGCTCACCTCGAAGGTGTGGCTCCTGATCGAAGTGCCCGCCAAGTAAGATGCGGTGTCGAGTCTTCGCGACCCGCCAAGACTCGGCACCACACCACCCGACACTATGTACAACCCCATCGCCAACTGGCCCGCGGTCTCCGACTGGAAGGAGGTCGCGGGCGTCGCCACCGACTCGCATGATCGCGTGTTTGTGTTCAGTCGCGGCCCGCGCCCGCTGATGGTCTACGAGCCGGACGGCACCTTCGTCGCGGAGTGGGACGCGTCGATGTTCGTGCGCCCGCACGGGATCACCGTCGGCCCGGACGATTGCGTGTATTGCACCGACGACATGGGCCACACCGTTCGTAAGTTCTCGCCCGACGGCAAACTCCTCTTCACGCTCGGCACCCACGGCCAGCCGTCGGATACGGGCGCGACCAGCATCGACTTCCGCACGATCAAGTACGCCGGGCCGCCGTTCCACTACCCCACCAACCTCGCGGTCGCGCCGAACGGCAACCTGTACGTCACCGACGGCTACGGCAACGCCCGCGTCCACGTCTTCGCGCCGGACGGCACGCGGCTGTTCTCGTGGGGCGAACCGGGCACGGGACCGGGGCAGTTCCACGTCCCGCACGGCATCGCCATCGACCGCGCCGGCACCGTGTTCGTCGCGGACCGCGAGAACAGCCGCGTTCAGCTCTTCACCCCAAAGGGCGAGTTCGTATCCGAATGGACCGACCTCGCACGGCCGTCGCAGGTGTTCATCGACCGCGACGGCAAGTTCTTCGTCGCGGAACTGGGCTACCGCGCCGGGATGTGGCCGGGCACGACCGCGCCCACGCCCGACGCGACCGGCGGGCGCGTCAGCGTGTTCGACGCCAAGCGCAACCTGATCGCGCGCTGGGGCGGTGGCGCGAACCCGACCGCGCCGGGCGACTTCTTCGCCCCGCACGACATTTGCACCGACTCGCGCGGCAACGTGTACGTCGCCGAAGTGACGTGGTCCGCGGGCGGTAGCCGCGGGCTGGTGCCGGCCGATTGTCACGCGCTGCAGAAGTTCACTCGTGGTCCGGTCACTCCGTGACCGG
>SXHE01000645.1 GCA_005773755.1 Planctomycetia bacterium | reverse complement strand
GGATACCGCCGCCCCGACGGATCACGCGGGTCGGGAATTGTGGCCAGAACCTCCGTCAGTGACGGCGCGGCGTCCATACCGGTCTCCCATAAAAGGACCGGAGGCCAATACCCAAACTTCGCCCAACCGCCAAGACCAACGAACTAAACGGCCCTGCCGCGGGTGGGCTTGTAATGCCTGTACAAATGGGGTATGTGGGAGACTGTACTAACGACTAATTGTTGAAGGGCTGAGCCGGCGCGCCAACTTCGCGGGCGGACGCGCCGACTCGCATGACACTTTCCCACCTTGCGGCAGGTGTCGTGTCGGGGACTGATGTACCCAACGAATGGGGTCCGCGTCAATCCGAAATGCCCTTCGCTCCACAGACACGGAGGCGAAGCCGGTGGGACACATCAGGATAACGAATTACCAGGCAGCTACGGCGTGCATAGATCATCTGCACGGCGCTATCAAAGCGATCCAGATGCTGGACGACGAGGTCGGCCAAAAGGCGCTCCACGCACTCTGGCCCTGGCGAACTCGGCGTGACGCTCTCACCGGGGCAGATCTGGTCGTCGTGAAGCAGATTGCCGTGGGTGTCGCGGCGTTGCTTCTCTCGACTCATCGCGCAATGCGCGAAGCCGAAGCTCTCGGAAGTGGAATGCCCCCCGATCCGATTCGGGCACTGGCTGTGCAGTTCGCGGGTTGGTGTCGTGAAGTCGCTACGCCCGGAGTGCTGTCTGCGAAGGAGGCAAGCCTGCGGGGAATCGGATTCCTCTTCACCGGCGATAAGGAGTTGAAGCGCCTCAAGCAGGAGTTGACGTTCCGCATCATGACGCTCAACAGACAGGTGCAAATCCGGGGTTGCGACCAAAGACGGTGGCCCCTCCGCGTGTATTCCGAAGAGGTTGTGACGAACGACGGCGTCGGAGCACCGAAGAATAAAGGTGGGCGACCGCCAAAGGCGGGTCTGTTGGAGCGGTACTCAGAGATCGAACGTACGGCCGAGTCGATGGAAATGACGTGGCAAGAAGCGTGTGACGCATATCAGCGGCAGTACAAGATCAAAGTGAAGCCGGGAACCGTTCAACGCTGGCTTCGCCGGTATCGGACAAAACTCCCTCAGTCGGCCGCCGCGTAACTCGCCGCGAGTTATGTCGGGTTTTGTCACCAGACATAACCCGGAAAGTCTGGCATTCCTAGCTAAAACGAGCTTTGGCGAGCTTTGCACGCGATCAACAGTCAGGCATGGTTACACACGTCCTCACAACGGAGTGTAATCATGCCTGACGCCGTTTCTGCCCCCGTCTCGCCGCTCCTGAACGGCGAGAAACTGCTGAGCTTGTCCGCTCTCGCAGCCCGACTCCCCGGTCACCGGGGGAAGCCGACGGTCAACCCGTCGACCATCTTCCGGTGGATCACGCGCGGCGTCCGCACCCCCGACGGTGAGGTCGTCCGACTCGAAGCGGTGCGCCTCGGTACATCGTGGCGCACGTCCCTCGAAGCGATCACCCGGTTCAGCGCGAAGCTCACCTCCGCCTCGCTCTGTTCGGGCGCTCCCCCCGACACCCTCCCCCCGACACCCAAGCAGCGCAACAGAGCTGCGACGCGTGCCTCCCGCCGGCTCGACTCCATCCTCGGTACGGGTTGATTACTGTCGGCGCGGTGTCAATCCATCCTTCAAAGCACACCCTCACCAACGCAATCGACCCGGGGAGCCGCACAACTGACGCCCCGGGCCGACTGGAGTTACCGATGGACTTCACATTAACGAGCGGTTCCGACGATCACAAGCCGATCCCGCCCCACCCGGCGGACGATCCCGCACCGGCCGGTGTCGAACGCGACGAACGCGCCGGTGCCGCCGCTGAAAACGCGCCGGGCAATCCCGACGCGGTTGGGCCGCCGCTCCTGCCGAAGCACCGCGAGGAACTGATGGCGTCCGGGCTGTCCGAGGAAACGATCCGCGCCAACGGCGTCTACTCGGAGGCCGACCCGAAGGCGGTGGCGAAGCTCGTCAACTGGAGCACCGGGCGCGCGAAGGAACTGGGGCCGGTGCTGGTGTACCCGCACTTCGACCGCGGCGGCACCCCGCTCGACCACGCGACCGTCAAGCCGGACCACCCCCGCGCGCGGGCGGACAAGCCGGGCAAGATCAAGTACGAGAACCCGCGTCAGCGACCGAACCGGTTGTACGTTCCCACCGGTGCCCGCGCCGCGCTCGGCGACCCGACGGTCGCCATCGTCATCACCGAGGGGTGCAAGAAGGCGCTCGCGGCCACGCAGCACGGCTTCGCCTGCGTGTCCGTTCCCGGCGTGTGGAACTGGGTCGCGGCCCGCGAGAAAGTGAACGGCAAGAAGGTCGGTCCGCTCGATCTGAACGACGATCTCAAGGCGGTCGCGTGGAAGGGCCGGCGGGTTTACATCTGTTTCGACAGCGACGCCAGCGGGAACCCCGATGTCGCCCGCGCCGAGCGAGAACTCGCGGGCGTTCTCCGCCGCCACGGGGCCGAGGTGCGCGTCGTCCGCTTGCCGCCCGAACCGGATGGTAACAAGAACGGCCTCGACGATTTTCTCGTGCGGCGCGGTCCCGCCGAACTGCGCAAGCTCGTTGAGGCGGCGACCGTCCCGAAGCCGGAGAAGCCGCCGGCCAACGTCGCCGAGTTCACCGAGAGCGGGTACACCGCGCGCCGCGGCTGCACGTTCCACTGTGTCCTCGCGCCGGACGAGACCACCGGCGAACTGAACGTCGTCAAGACGACGAAGCTCGCCAACTTCATCGCGAAGATCGTGGGCGAGACGATCACCGACGACGGAGCGGAACAGACCCGTGAGTTCGCCGTCTCCGTCGAGCAGTTGAACAAGCCGGCCCGAACCGCCGGCGTCCCGGTGGAGCGGTTCGCGTCCCTCGACTGGGTGGTCGAGCGGCTCGGCCCGCGGCACGTCATCCAGGCCGGCACCAGCAAACGCGACCACCTGCGGTGCGCGATCCAGGAGATGAGCGACGACGTGACCTCGACCACGGTGTTCACCCACACCGGCTGGCGCGAGATCGGTGGGCACTGGGTGTACCTGCACGGCGACGGCGCGATCGGCCCGCCCGGTGCGGCGGTCGAACAGGTGCAGGTCCGCCTCGACGGCGCGGCTGCCGGGTTTCGGCTGCCACCGCCGCCGGCAGGCGAGGCGCTCCGCCGCGCGGTCCGCGCGTCGCTCGGCGTGCTCACCGGGCTGGTTCCCGATGCGGTCGCGTTTCCGCTCCTGGCGACCGTCTACCGCGCCGTGCTGGGCACGCCCGACTATGCACTCTGGCTGTCCGGGCTGACCGGGGTTCAGAAGAGCGAACTCGGCGCGCTCGCCCAGCAGCACTTCGGCGCGGGCATGACCCGGAGCCGGCTGCCGGGCAACTGGTCCTCGACGGACAATGCCCTGGAGGGGTTGGCGTTCGTGGTCAAGGACGCGCTGCTGCTCGTGGACGACTTCGCCCCGGTCGGTTCCCGCGCCGACGCCGACCGCCAGCACCGCACCGCCGAGCGCCTGCTCCGCGCACAGGGCAACCACTCGGGGCGGCAGCGGATGCGCGCCGACGGGACGCTCCGCCCGCCCAAACCGCCGCGCGGACTGATCGGGGCGACCGGGGAGGACGTGCCCCGCGGCCACTCGATCACGGCCCGACTGTGTGTCGTCTCGGTTCGCAAGGGCGACGTAACGCTGCCCCGACTGTCCGAGTGCCAGCACGACGCGGCGGCCGGGCTGTACGCGGCGGCAACGGCCGGGTTCGTCGCGTGGCTCGCCCCGCGGTACGGCGAGGTCCGTGCCGGTCTCGACGCGGAGCGGGTCGAACTTCGCAACCGGTTCGTCGGTCTGTTCCCACACGCCCGGACGCCGGATGTGGTCGCCAACCTGATGCTCGGACTGCGCTACCTGTTGCAGTTCGCGGTACACGTTCGAGTCATCGACCGGCTGCAACACGACGAACTCTGGCGGCGCGGGGAGGTCGCGTTCCAGACGGTCGCGGCGCAGCAGGGGGAACACCAGCGGGCCACCGACCCGGTGGCGCGGTTCTCGGAGATGATCGCCGCGATCATCAGCAGCGGGCGCGGGCACGTCGCCGGGTCCGACGGCCGGGTGCCGGAGGCGCTCCCGTCGCCGGTCGTGTGGGGCTGGGAGGCGCGCGAGGTCCGGTCTGGCACTGATGCCACGACGGTCGTCTACCACGCCCGCGGCCACAAGATCGGCTGGGTGGTGAACGACGAACTGTACCTCGACCCGGAGAGCACCTATGCCGCGCTGTCGGACTTCGCCCGCGAGCAGGGGCAGGCATACCCGGTCACGCAACAGACGCTCGGCCGCCGACTGAAGGAGGCGGGGCTGCTGTTGCGCACCGACGGCGACCGGACGGTTTACCCGACGACGCTCGAAGGGTCGCGCCGGCGCGTGTGGGTACTCGACCGCTCCCTTCTCGTCGCGGCACCGGGACAACCGGGACAGTCGGGACACGCGCCCGCAAACGCAGCGGAAACTGTCCCGGTTCCGCGTCCCGGTTTCCACGACGGGGACCGAAAACCGGGACGCGGAACCGGGACGGTTTCACCGGGAAACCCGCTCGCAGTCCCACCTGTCCCGGTTGTCCCGGTTTCGGGAAGCGGAGAGGGGGTCGTGGCGGAACATTCGGCCGAAGACGTGGTGGAGTTCCTGCCGTGACCACCAACACCTTAAACACGCTCGCGGCGCGTGGTGTTGCCGTGGGCCTCACCACGGCCGGCACACTCCAGGTCCGGTCCGCGTCGCTGCTGACCCTGGAAGAACGTGCGTGGCTCCGCGCCAACGCCGGCGCGATCGTCGCGCATCTGAAGGACGTTACAGCTCCCGGTCAGCCCGTTGCCCTGTCCGGCAACGAGCGTTGGGACGCGCGGGTTGCTCTGAAGCTGATGGCCGATGCCGACGTGCTGGTCGTCCAACTGGGTGTGGACGGGCGGCACCCGCTGGTGAAGGATGCCGGGGCGCTGGTGGTCAGCGCGCACGCGACGCACGACCTTGAGGCACTCCGGTACGCGGTTGCGGAGTTCGTGGTCGTTGTGCGTAGGCTCGCCGGCACAAAAACGGACACCACGTAGCGCGCACTATCGTGCGGGACAGTGGCGTTTGCACTGTCGGCCGGAACTGCATGGCGGCGCGCGAGTTAGTTTCGACTGGCACAATTGGCGGTTGTCCGGATTCCCAATTGATTTCGGATAATCTGCACGAGTGCGGGGGTGGGTCATGGGCGGTCTGGGCAGCGGTGAGCGGCACTCGAAGAAAGACACGGTGGAGGGCTGTCGGTCGCTCGACACCGCGAAGCTGAAGCAGTGGAACATGCTCGTGCCCGGCACTGTAAACCGGACCGGTTCGTTCCAGTGGGGCGGCGCGTCGGTCAGCTACCGGCTCACGGTCGGGGCCGACGCCGGCACGTTGCGGCTGATCTACCAGATGCCGGTGCTGAACGCCGACCTCGACTACCCGGTTCGGCTGGTGACGACCCGGTGTCACCTGGGCGGGGCGCGCTGGTGGTTCCTCTGCCCGCTGACGAAGGACGGCATCCGGTGCGGGCGGCGGGTGCGGAAGCTGTACCAATGCGGGCGCTATTTCGGGTGCAGAACGTGTCACGAGCTGACGTACCGGTCGCGGCAAGAGTCCGACGCGCGGGTGTACGCCCTGGCCCGCGCCGGGGTGGACGCGATGCCGAACCCCGCGCGCTCCTCGGTCGCGCAG